>JAOUDE010000029.1 GCA_029859455.1 Ignavibacteria bacterium
CAACCAGTGATTTCCGCCTCCCACCTGACTTGTACAGTTTCAATCTGGAGCAGTACGGGGTTTCGATGAAGCCGGACGAGCTTGCCGGGATCGCCCGTTCTGCGTATGGTGCCATTCAGGAGGAGATGCAGGAAGTGGCCCGTCTCGTGGCGGAGGAGAAAGGGCTTGAGTTGAACGACTACCGCGATGTCATCCGTGCATTGAAGAGTGAGCAGATTGTCGGCGAAGAGATCCTGCCGCTTTACCGAAGGCGGGCAGAAGATCTGGAGACGATCATACGCGACGCGGGACTGGTGACTCTTCCCGAGCGTCCTATGGCGATCCGGCTCGCGTCGGAAGCTGAAAGTGCAGCAAGTCCTGCCCCTCATATGCGTCCTCCACGTCTCATTGGCAACACCGGTGAGGTTGGTGAGTTCGTTCTCCCTCTCAACGTCCCGGGAAAGGAGGCGGATAAAGGGGGGAAGATCGATGACTTCACCTTCGTTGCCGCGTCGTGGACCCTGACGGCGCACGAAGGGAGACCCGGACATGAGATGCAATTCTCCTCGATGGTCGAGAGAGGTGTCTCGACAGCACGCGTGATCTTTGCGTTCAACAGCGTCAACGTCGAAGGGTGGGGGCTCTATTCGGAGGCAATCGTATTTCCATTTCTCCCGCCGGAAGGAAAACTGATCGCGCTCCAGCACAGATTGATCCGCGCGGCGAGAGCATACCTTGACCCGGAACTGCAGATGGGTGTGATCACGAAAGAGGAAGCGTACAGGATTCTGCGCGAAGAGGTGGTTCTTTCCGAAGCGATGGCGACTCAGGAAGTTGACCGTTATACCTTCAGGGCCCCCGGACAGGCAACGTCATACTTCTATGGGTTCATCAGGCTGATGGAACTCCGGAAAGAGGTGGAGGAGGAGCTGTCAGATGATTTCAATCAACGAGGTTTTCACGATTTCATCCTCTCACAGGGCCTGCTCCCGCCGCGTCTCATGCGTGAGGCAGTTCTCAAGGAGTTTCAGATTGACAACAGGAGGTAGTCCTGGATGGAGGGCCGGGCAACCCGTCCCTCCATCGTGTTCTTCTCTCCCGTTGTTTGTCCGCTGTTCGTTCTGTCTCATACGCGTGATTTGCCCGTGAACCTCCGGTACCAGCTTTTTACGATACGACTCAAACGTCGGTTCAGTCTGGCCTCCGGGTCGCGGACAGAAACGGCTGCCGTGCTGGTCGCAATCGATGACGGGATGCTGTCCGGTTTTGGCGAGGCCGCACTGCCGCCATATCGCAGCGAGACGGTTGATTCGGTCATCTCGTTCCTTCGGGATCTTATCCTCCCGTCCCGTCTGGGTCCGGACGATATCTCCGGCTTTCTCAGAAACCTCCATGAACAGGGGGAAGAGCATCCGGGGGCGCTGGCGGCTGTTGACATGGCCCTCCATGATCTGGTCGGAAAGCAGAACGGTTTCCGGTGGTTCGAGCAATGGGGGCTGAAGGAAGAAGATGTTGCCAGAACGTCGTTTACGATTGGCATAGGAGATCGGGACGACATCAGGGAACAGGTCAGGGGAGCGTCAGCGTTTTCGTTCCTGAAGATCAAGCTTGGCGGCAGCGATGACCGGGGAGTCATCTCGTGCATACGGGAAATAACCGATACGCCGATTCGGGTCGATGTCAACCAGGGGTGGGATGACCGGGAAGAGGCGGCGGCCACGATCGACTGGCTCGCCGGCCGGAACGTTGAGCTCATCGAACAGCCACTCCCTGCGGATCGTCCTGATGATCAGCTGTGGCTCAGGGAGCGGAGCCAGCTGCCGCTGGTGGCTGACGAGGCGGCAGATCGGACCGATGATCTTGGCGTCATAGCCACCCTGTATCACGGGGTGAATATCAAGCTGATGAAGTGTGGAGGAATGGTAGAAGGGAAGAGGATGATTGAGAAGGCGAGGACCCTCGGGCTCGGGGTGATGCTGGGCTGTATGACGGAAACATCGTGTGCCATCTCCGCTGCCGCGCAGCTGGCTCCGATGGCCGGATGGATCGATCTCGACGGAGCGCTGCTGATCGCAAACGATCCGTTCTATGGAGTCAGTCTTGTGAACGGGACAATCGAGTATTCCTCGACACACGGGAATGGTGTCCGGGTTTCAACGACGGAAGGGAGCAGAGGTGGACTTTTCCTGGAGTGAAGAAGAGCGCCAGTTGAAGGAGTCGATCATCCGGTTCGCCCGGCGGGAGCTGGCGGAGTCAGCGATCGAGCGCGACCGCATGGAACACTTTGACCGGGATCTGTGGGAGCGGTGTGCCCGCTTTGGCATTCCCGGCCTTCCGTTCCCGGTTCTCTATGGTGGACAAGGCCTCGATATCTTTTCGACCGTTGGAGCGATGGAAGGGCTCGGTTATGCCTGCCGGGATAACGGTCTTTTGTTTGGCCTGAACGCGCAGATGTGGAGCGTCCAGATGCCGATCCACAGGTTCGGAACGCCGGATCAGAAAGAGAGGTTCCTCCGCCCTCTCTGCGAAGGGACATTGGTGGGGGCACACGCGATGACGGAACCCGCATCCGGGTCGGATGCCTTTTCTCTCTCCACCACGGCTGTGCGGGAAGGGGACTTCTACCGCCTCTCCGGCTCCAAGACATTTGTGAGCCTGGCACCGGTGGCTGATCTCTTTGTTGTCTTCGCCACGGTGAACAGGAAAGCCGGATTCCTGGGAGTGACCGCATTCCTTCTCGAACGGGATACTGCCGGTTTGAGGGTGGGTAATCCCATCAGCAAGCTCGGCCTCCGATCCTGTCCCTGGGCCGAAGTCTTCCTGGAGGATTGTCTCGTCCCTCTGGAGAACAGGCTTGGCGATGAGGGCGCGGGAGCAACATTGTTCAACGATTCAATGGAGTGGGAGAGGGGATGTCTCCTGGCCGGAACGGTCGGAGCAATGGAAAGGCAGCTCGAAGATTGTGTGGAATACGCAAAGACACGCCGTCAGTTCAACAGCCCTATCATTCGGTTCCAGTCGATCTCGAACCTTCTTGTCGGAATGCGTCTCAGGCTCGAAACCTCACGCCTTCTTCTGCATCGAATGGCGTCAGAAAAAGCGTCCGGGAAGAGGTGCAGAGAGCTTGCGGCAATGGCCAAGCTGCATATCAGTGAGAGCTGGAAGCAGTCCTCGCTCGAAGCAATCCAGATACATGGTGGATATGGGTACTCTGTCGAATTTGAGGTGGAACGGGACTTCAGGGATGCAATTGGCGGGACGATCTACTCGGGAACCTCGGAAATCCAGATGCAAATCATCGCCGATGCGCTGTTGGGGTGACATTCCGCGTGATGGCGATCACTCTCTCCTCCTGATTTCTCCACCTCCTTGACATTCTGAGGTACAAGTTGTTCTTTAGTGCAGAGAATCTCCCCCACTCTGATCCCCCTGCTGTACCCTGCAGAAGACACATCATCCCAATTCCGGAGGTTGAGTCATGAGACTGATTTACACGCTCTTAGTAATATTCGCGTTCGTTGGGCAGTTCAGCGTGGCCCAACCGATTGCCAGTTACTCGTTCGATGATGGAACTGCGACTGATGTTACCGGGCATGGCCATGATGGCAGAGTGATCGGTGGGGCAGCGCTTGTTGAAGGGATTGTGGGAGGAGCACTCCATTTTGACGGAATTGATGACCTCGTTGGGATTCCGTTCAGTCAGGAATTCACGACGTCGACGATCGGGGTGTCGCTCTGGTTCAAACTGGATGAGACACCAACAGCGGACGCGACCCTGATCAGCAAGATCAAGAGCAGCCGCGGGTACACTGTCTGGATCGACGGGGCAGCAGGGGCAGTGATGTTCGGTGTCCATGACATCTCGGGCGGCCTCCATGTTGTTACGGCACCGTATCCTTCTATGCCCGGTGTCTGGACCCATCTGCTGGCAGCGTATGACGGGACGGAATTACGCCTCTATCTTCACGGCGAACTCGCAGCATCACTGGTTGAACCAGACCTGCCGATCGCGCAGGACAGCAAGATTTTTGTGGGCGGCATGAACCGCTCGAACTACTTCAAGGGAATGATCGACCAGGTCTCGATTGGCGAAGGGCCGATCAATGATCAACTCGCCTGCTCATCCGCCCTCAAGGTCTGGGATCCCGTCAGCTCACGCTGTGTGGATGCATTCCTGGATCTCACCGATGATCTGGGGATCGGGTATCCTCAATACAGGCATTTCGGGATCGCTGTTGTGGATGCGAACAACGACGGCTGGGTCGACCTGTATTATCCGAATGGATTGACAGACCCGACTAACACGCCGGTTCCATCCGGGACCTGCCCTGAACCGGGTCAGGTTGATCCTCCACCGCCCGAAAACTTCAACACGTTTCACCTGAATAACGGAGACGGGACCTTCAGTGCTGATGTTGCGCCGGCAGCCGGCGTGGATGACTGGTGGAATGCGATGCGTCATGTCTGGGGAGATTATGATAATGACGGGATGAGGGATCTCCTCTCGCACAACTTTGTCAAAAGCACTCTGTACCGGGCTGTTTCTCTTGATCCTCTCATGTATGAGGATGTGACCGCCGCAAGCGGTCTGGAAATCTGTATTACCAAGGGAACAGGTGCATCCTGGGTTGATCTGAACAACGACGGCCTGCTCGACGTGTACGCGTGTGAGTATGACCCAAACAGGAATGCCGCGGAACATGTCAATAAGATGTTTCTGAACAACGGCGATGGAACATTCGCCGATGTCAGTGATGTCGTCGGACTTCTCGATGATAACCCGATGGGGGTTGCATTTGCTGATTATGACAATGACGGCGATCAGGATTTCTTCGTAACAAATTCGCATGCCGTGCCTTTCGGAGCACCGAGCCGGCTCTATCGTAATGATGGCTGGGATCAACAGACCGGTATCCCGACGTTTACGGACGTCGCTGCTGAAGCAGGCGTTGACCTTGTGGGCCCTCCCGGACGGGGGTTCAGTGCCGCCTGGGGTGATTATGATAATGATGGAAGACTGGACCTCCTGTATGGAAGGGAATCAGACTCTGAGCTGTTTCACAATGACGGGCCGAACGGCCAGGGGATCTGGACGTTCAGCCCCGCCGCCCAGCAGGGAGGTCTCAATTTTGACAATCTGGTTTTTCAGGATGGCAATTTCGGTGATCTCAACAATGATGGATGGCTTGACGTCCTCATGGCAAACGCGGCAGGGGAAAACAGGGTCTTCCTGAACAACCAGGATGGGAGCTGGCTGGAGATTGCGACTCTCGTCGGCATGGAGCAGGCGGATTACGAGAACCAGGGCGTGGTCCCGGCCGATGTTGACAACGACGGCGATGTCGATGTTGTCTGGTATGCGCATGATCTGGGCGAACCGAACACGTTGTACCGGAACGACACAAGAGGAAACAACTGGATTCAGTTCCGTCTGACCGGGACCGAGAGCAATCGTGATGCAGTGGGAGCGCGCATTCGTCTGAAATCCACTCTTGGGCCGGGCGAACCGCCAACCTCACAGATTCGCGAGGTCTGTGCCGGTACAGGGTTCTTCACCGATATGCCGCGCATTCAAACCTTCGGTCTGGGGAAAGCAACCAGGGCAAAGTCCGTTGAGATTACCTGGCCGAGTGGACAGGTTCAGAGACTTGGACCGTTCAACGCGAACCAGCGGATCGATATCACCGAGCCTGGTACCCGCGGATTTGCGCAGAAAGGAACTATATCAGCCGGTGCGGTCACAGAGAATGCTGTCGTTCACGAAATGTCTCTTGATCAGAACTACCCGAATCCTTTCAATCCGAGTACCACGATCCGTTACAGTGTGAGTAATGCAGGAAGAGTAACGATCGCGGTCTATAACATTCTCGGCCAGATCGTGTCAATGCTGGTGGATGAACACCAGGAGCCCGGACTGAAGACTGTGATATGGGATGGTAATAACAGCCAGGGGAGTCCAGTCCCAAGCGGCGTGTACCTTTACAGAATGGATGCAGGGGATTATTCCCGGATGGAGAAGATGATCCTGATGAAGTAACGGTCAGCATCCGTGTTCATGAAGGGGGGCTTCCGGCCCCCTTTTTTGTTCCTCCATTCCGAGGACTCTCCGGGGATCCCGCTGCCGGTCTCACGTGTTCGTTTCTGTTGAAGGGGAGATCGAAGAAGGATATATTAAAGAACAGTTGTCCGATTGAAAACTACAAGCGCAATGGCTAAGGAAGCAATTTCATACAGGAAAAACAGAGGTCGTCTGGTTCTGGCGGGCGGTGTTCTCGTCGTCTGTCTTGCGGCACTCATTTTCCTTGTCGGTGGTGACGGAAATGCCTCGAATGAGGGACCATCGATGAAGGAAATCGTGGTGGAGCGCGGGGTCTTTCAGGTTGTGGTCACAGCAAATGGTATTGTCCAGCCGATTGACAGGGTGGAAATCAAGTCGAAGGCGAGTGGTGAAATTGTTGATCTCGCTGTTGAAGAGGGCGATGTCGTGAAGAAGGGGGATCTGATCGTTCGCCTCGATCAAAAGGACGAACGAGCGGCTCTGGCGCAGGCTGTAGCAGACCTGAATATTGCGAATGCCGAACTTCAACAGGCTCAGAGAACATTTGACCGGAGGGAACGGCTCTATCAGAGCCAACTGATCTCAGAGGAAGAGCGGGATGAAGTGGAGCTGTCACTGGCTGTTGCAAAAGGGAAGGTCATCCAGGCGACCACGACGCTGGATCGGACGAAGGAGCGGTTTGAAGAGGCGGTGGTCCAGTCACCGATCAATGGTGTGATTCTGCAGAAATATGTGGAGGAAGGGCAGATCATCGCCTCCGGCGTGACGAACGTCAGTGGTGGCACACCGATCGTGGATGTGGCGGATATGTCGTCGGTCCATATCGAAGCAGGGATCGATGAGATTGATATCGGCAAGGTCGTCGTGGGGCAGCCGGTCAGGGTGATCGCCGACGCATACCCCGAACTGAGCTTTGAAGGAAGCGTGGTTCGTCTGGCCCCGGAAGCGCGTGTTGATCAGAACGTTACCCTGTTTGATGTCGTGGTCGCCGTGAACAATCCTGAACGCAGGTTGCAGTCCGGGATGAACACGGAGATCGAAATTATTATCGACAGAAGGGAAGATGTCCTCCTGATCCCGACAATAGCCCTCCAGCCGGGTGATCGTGGCAGTCCTGATGGAAGCAAAGGTTCCGGGGCGACCGTGCTCCTGAAGAGAGGGAACGAGTTCCCGCGTCATCCCATTGAGATCGGCCCTGCCAATTTTGTTTACGTTGTCGTCCTCTCCGGACTGGACGAGGGGAGTATCCTGGGGGTTCCGATGACGTCCAGGTTGAAAGAAGAGAATGAACGTCTTGAGGAGCGAATCAAGAGCAGTCGAAGTTTTGGAACGACCAGCAAATCTTCAACTTCCCGATGAGTCCTCTCCCCTCCGATGATTATCTTTGAGAATTTCCTCCTCGCCTTCCAGAGTCTCCGGGCAAACCCACTCCGGTCGATTCTGACCCTCATCGGCATTGCTGTCGGCATCGCTGCCGTTCTGTACGTTGTGGTCCTTGGCGAAATTACGCAACAGCGAATCAATGAGCGGCTCGAGTCGCTCGGATCGAACGTTCTGCAGATCCGTCCCGGATATTCGCACCGTGGAGGGGTCAGAACAGGGCAGGATGAGATCAACCTTGAGTGGAAGGATGCTCTGACGATCGCAAAGGAGTCGGATGTCATTACCGCCACTGTGCCGACTCTCTCCACACAGGGTGTGGCGGAATATATGGGAGAAAACTGGTCCACGCGCATAACAGGGACCACGGAGGAATACGGGACAATCAACAACGAGGTTCCGATCCAGGGCCGGTTCTTCACGAAGGAAGAAATGGAGCGCCGGGCGAGGGTTTGTCTGATCGGAGCAACGGTACATGAGAATCTCTTCGGTAATGCGTCCCCGATCGGTGAATCGATCCTGATCAACTCCAGCCGGTTTACTGTGATCGGGCTTCTCGGTGCAAAAGGGGAAAGCTGGTCGAACCCGGATGATCAGATTTTCGCTCCGCTGACGACTGTACAGGAACGATTGGCGGGGGTGGACCATCTGTCGAGCATTCTTGCACAGATGCGGGATGCAAAGGACTATGATGAGGCTTTGTTCGACATCGAAAGCATCCTGCGACGCAGCCACCGTTTGCGTCCTGACCAGGAGAACGATTTCCGGGTGCGCCGACAGGATTTCTACCTGTCAACCATTCAGGAAACGAATCAGGAGATCGCTGATTTTATCATCGTGATTGCGCTGGTATCGCTCGTCGTGGGGGGGATTGGCATCGCGAACATGATGCTGGTGTCCGTTACCGAACGCACCCGCGAGATCGGCATCCGGCGGGCGACCGGGGCTCAACGGTCACACATTCTGACACAGTTCCTCGTTGAGGCGGCGGCGCTCGGAGTGGTCGGGGGTGTGCTTGGGATTTTGAGCGGAACGACCTTCAATGTCCTGTATATCGGTGAGGGAGTGATCCTGCCAACCCGGTGGATCATCTACAGCTTCTGCATCTGTGCCGGGATCGGCACCGTGGCCGGCATCTATCCTGCCGTTCGGGCAGCCAACGAGAATGTCATCGATGCCCTGAGGTATGAGTAGGGGGGTAGATGGTTTTCAGTTGTCAGTTCATTCAGTTGACAGCCTCTTCCCCCTGAGAAACCGTTTCCGTTATTGTCTGTTTCGAGCTTCGGTATTCGAATTTCGATTTTCCCTCCTGCTTCTCCTCAGAAATTGACATTTTCCCCTGATCGGCCTACCTTGTTCATATCAATCCCTACCACCATCCTACAACCTTCTGTCGCCCTTCGAAAGGAGCTGTCTCATGATTGGGAAAGCAACCGTTTTCTTCACCCTGATCCTCCTGATTTTATCGCCGTTAAATGCCGGATCGAACCGGGGTCCTGCGTTTGAGGCACTGCCGAACCTCAACGGATCGGAGATCTCTTCCATGCCGGTGTACAGAGGGAATTATCCGTCATCGTACAGCCTGGGTGCCGGAGACTCGATCGGGTTTACCACCTATGACTACGGATCGAACGGATCGGCACTGAAAAACCTGGTTAATTTCGGGGATGGCGCAATTTCCTTTGCCCGGATGGGAGCCACGGTCCTTGACCCCGGAACAGCGGACAGGGGAACCTGGTTTTCACATTCGACCGACACCGGGTCAACATGGCCGTCATTTGCAAAAGTGGAAATCAGCAGAACAGGGTGGGGGAGCATCGACCAGTTTGCCGATGTTGGAGGAGTCGAGGTTGTCGCGTCGCATGATTTTGGTGCGTTTGCCATCAAGACGAATGTTGATGCCGCACGCGGCGTGGGAATATGGAGTGAGGCAACAGTGGGAGCGTCGGTCTGGCCGCGGATCGCCGTCACCAATCCGTTTTCGGTTCATCTTGTCGCGAGCTTCGGCGGGAATCCGCCCACGGACATCAGCTACACACGCTCGACGGACGCAGGGGCCACATTCGACATTGTGGACCAGTTGATGTTCACGGCGTCTCCGGGCGTTCTCCCGGGGGCAGATGCCCAGGATATCGCTGCCTTCGGAACGAATGTCGCGATCGTCAACGCGTCCGGTGTTTCCCTGTCTGGCGGAGATGTCGGCCTGATGACCTCTGCGGATGACGGGACAACCTGGGCGGAACAGGTGATTTATGATGTGGCCGGTGCAGGTGAGCTGCCGACCGGGAGCGAGGAATTTCAGCCTGACGGAAGTTGTGCGGCAGTCTATGATAATAACGGAGTCCTCCACGTGGTCTGGTCGACTTTCCTGGCGGTAGGCAATGCGACGAACGATCCTGAACTCTTCTATTCGGTCGATGCACCGATCATGTACTGGAGTGAAGCGACAGGCGTGATACCGATCGCGTATCCGCTCCCGGATACCTCGATCGGCCTTCCGAACGGGCGCAACGGGAACTATGCAACCGCGCCTGATATCGGTGTCGATGCTGCCAACAACCTCTATGTGGTCTATTCATCAATGGTCAACGACCAGGATACGGCCGGACTCTATTATGAACATCTGTTTGCGGTCCGCTCATATGACAATGGTGCGACCTGGACAGAGCCTCTAGAGTTGACTCCCGGTACCGGGTTTGATGCTTCGTTCCCCTCGATCGCTGATCTGGTGGATGACAACATGCACATTGTCTATAACTGTGATCCACTGGCGGGGAACAGTCTTCAGGGTGACCATGTCCAGATTCCGGTTGCGGTCATGTATCTGCAGTCGCCGGCGATCGTCACCGGCGTTACTCCGCACGACAACGGGCTTCCGGAGGCGTTCAGGCTGGAACAGAACTACCCGAATCCTTTCAATCCCGGTTCAGAGATCCGGTTCCGGATCGCACAGTCCGGTCCGGTGTCACTTGTCCTCTATGATCTCCTCGGCAATGAGGTCGCGACCCTGGTGAACGAGCCTATGACTCCGGGTGAATACCACCGGGCGTTCGATGGATCGCAGCTGTCAAGCGGTGTCTATTTCTATCGCCTTTCGTCCGGGACGAATGTAGCGACCAGAAAGATGCTGTTGATGAAGTAAGTAAAACGGTCAATTCGGTCTGTCGGGTCGGCCGCTCAATAACAGCATAGACTGAACAGACCGGAAAGGCTGTTTCAGTCCGGCCCTTGCTATGTTTACTACTGCCATCGTTCGCCCGCCCGGACCGGGGTTTGCCGACGGGTTGACGGAAGCAAATCTCGGTCCGCCCGATCTTGACCGCGCGCTTGAACAACATGCGGCGTATTGCCGCGCGCTCGAACGTTGCGGGCTGACCCTCCATGTTCTCCCGCCCGATCCGGCATTTCCCGATTCGACCTTTGTCGAGGACACCGCATTCCTCCGGAAGGATCGCGCGATTCTGACCCGCCCGGGAGCACCGAGCCGGCAGGGTGAAGTCGAACAGATCCGGAAGCCGCTTTCCACCTACTTTGAATCGGTTGCCGGCATCAAACCACCCGGCACTCTCGATGCGGGGGACATTTGTGATACGGGGGAAACGGTGTTTGTCGGTTTGTCACGACGGACAAATGAGGAGGGGATTCGTCAGCTTTCAGCGCTGCTTTCTCGCGAAGCTGAAGTTGTGTCAATCGATATCCGGGGCATTCCTTCTCTCCTGCATCTCAAGTCAGGGCTCTCCTCTGTCGGCTCCGGCCGGTTGACCGTTTCCCACCGGCTCGAGGGAATCACTTTCCCCAAACGCTTCGATCTGGTACAGGTTGCCGATCATGAGGAATACGCTGCCAACAACCTGCTGATCAATCAGTTTCTGTTGCTTCCTTCCGGCTTTCCGCAACTCGAATCGGTGCTCAGCGGGCTCGGGTATCAGATTCTTCTTGTTGACATGTCCGAGTTCCAGAAGATGGATGGTGGTCTGAGCTGTCTGTCGCTTCGGTTCTGATCACTATTCGTTCCGAGTGAAATCGGACCTCCCAGGTCTGCTTTCCTTCGATTCTTCCACATCCTTACTTGAGGCGCCCCCTCCCCACAGTCTGATTTTGAGCGTGGTTTCAATTCCTCAGTTCTCTTGTTGTTTCCCCATTCCTGACTCAATCAGATATCCATTTTAGCCGCATACGGCTCACAATCAGCAATTTGCCACACTGACTCATCGTTCCGTAAAGCGTGGCACGATAACTGAAATAGGGGGGGCAGAGTCTTCTGTTCTCACTTTCATTTCTCAGCAGTTGGATCCTTCCAAACTCTTCCAAAGAGGTGCACGATGAACATTCTTCTGACAGGCGGGGCGGGCTTTATCGGTTCACACATTGGCGATGCATTGATTGCCGATGGCCATACGGTCATTGCAGTGGACAACCTTTCAACCGGAGACCGGGAAAACGTCAACAACGAAGCGTACTTCTATGAGTGCGACATCCGCGACCGGGATGCCATCGACAGGGTCTTCCGGGAGAATCGCATCGACCTGGTGTCCCATCATGCGGCACAGACCGATGTTCGCCGGTCTGTTGCCAGGCCGGGGTACGATGCTTCGGTGAATATCCTCGGGCTTCTGAATCTCATGGATTGCTGTCTCCAGCACAATGTGGCCCGTGTGATGTTCGCCTCGACCGGTGGAGCGATCTATGGCGAACAGGACTATTTTCCTGCCGACGAGAAGCATCCCACACGCCCGATCTCACCATATGGTGTCTCAAAACTTTCTTCCGAAGCATACCTATACTACTACTCGGCCGTGCACGGTGTCGACGTAGCGATTCTCCGGTATGCGAACGTGTATGGCCCGAGGCAGAACCCGCACGGAGAAGCAGGGGTTGCAGCGATTTTTACCAACAACATCCTTGCGGGGAAAGAGTGCGTGATCAACGGGGACGGTTCTCAGACCCGCGACTATGTGTTCGTCGGTGACGTTGTCGCTGCGAATGTGGCTGCCCTTCCTAACCGGGGCTACAACGTCTTCAACATCGGAACCGGTGAAGAAACTGACGTCAACAGGATGTACGACCTTCTCCGGATGTATGCCGGATCCGACACCGTTCCTCTCCATGGGCCGGGAAAGAGCGGCGAGCAAAAGAGGAGTGTCCTGGATGCATCGAAAATCGGGCGGGTCTACGGATGGAAGCCGACGGAAACGGTCGAAAGCGGACTGAGCAAAACCGTTTCCTGGTTCATGAGCCGGGCCGCCATGGCTGTCCCGACTGTCTGATGAACCACCGACAGAGTGTTCCATGGAGCAAACAGGCGGTTCTGTACGAGCCGCCAACCAGCAACACCGTAGCACCTCAGCAGTACCTAAACCACGTTCCAATCACAACTAGAAGGGAACAAAAGCCAATGTATTCACATGGTAGCTTTGTTCGCTTATGGCCTCTGGTGGTTCTTGCCATCATGGCCATTGCCGCCACGGATGTTCAGGCGCAGAACCTTGCACTGAACAGACCTGCCGCGGCTTCGAGCGTGAATGGCAACAATCCTGCCTCCGATGCCAACGACGGAAACACGTCGACGGAGTGGAGGAGTCAGGATCCGGCCGGTGGATCCGAGTGGTGGAGAGTTGATCTCCAGAGCTCGTTCTCCATCAGTTCGGTGATTGTCCGTTGGGATTCGGAGCACTGGGCCCAGTCGTATGAGGTCCAGGTTTCGAATGACAACAGCAACTGGACAACTGTTGCCAGTACGACCTCAGGGTCAGGAGGGGATGAGACCGTGAATTTTGCCGCTGTTGCAACACGGTATGTGCGGATATGGATGACCCAGACAAGTCCGCTCGCTTCGGACTACAGGATAAGCGAATTCGAGGTCTACGCGAACGGACCAACTCCGTCGCCGACCCCGAGCGCCTCCCCGAGTCCGAGTGCTTCACCTTCGGCGAGTCCGAGTGCGTCACCTTCGGCAAGTCCGAGTGCTTCACCTTCGGCGAGTCCGAGTGCGTCGCCTTCGGCGAGTCCGAGTGCTTCACCTTCGGCGAGTCCGAGTGCGTCACCTTCGGCAAGTCCGAGTGCGTCGCCTTCGGCAAGTCCGAGTGCGTCGCCTTCGGCAAGTCCGAGTGCGTCACCTTCGGCGAGTCCGAGTGCATCACCTTCGGCGAGTCCGAGTGCGTCACCTTCGGCAAGTCCGAGTGCGTCACCTTCGGCAAGTCCGAGTGCGTCACCTTCGGCGAGTCCGAGTGCGTCACCTTCGGCCGGTCCGAGTGCGT
>JAOUDE010000317.1 GCA_029859455.1 Ignavibacteria bacterium
TCCGGGAAAATGAGGCCGCGCCCGGCACCACGAATCCTGCAACAACGCCCCCGCCTGCCGCCACATCGGCGAAGACCTTGAAGCCCGAGTCCTTCACCAGATCGGTGATGGTGCAGAATTTCATGTCGAATCGGGTATCCGGCTTGTCACTCCCATACTGCTCCATCGCTTCCCGATATGTCATTCGGGGAATCGGCGTGTCGATCGCAATTCCCTTCAGTTCACTGAAGATCTGCTTCATCAGTCCTTCTGTTACGGACCAGATGTCAGATTCATCCACGAACGACATCTCCATATCGATCTGTGTGAACTCCGGCTGCCGGTCAGCCCGCAGATCTTCGTCACGGAAGCACTTCACGATCTGAACATAGCGGTCGAAACCGGCGACCATCAGGAGCTGCTTGTAGGTCTGGGGTGACTGAGGGAGAGCGTAGAACTTCCCCCGATGGACCCGGCTCGGGACCAGATAATCCCTGGCACCTTCCGGCGTGCTCTTCATCAGCATCGGGGTTTCCACCTCTGCGAAGCCGAGTGCATCGAAGTACCGGTGCACCACCTGGTACAGAGAGTGGCGGAACAGGAGCGGCCATTGAAGGCCGGGTCTTCGAAGGTCCAGGTACCGGTATTTCAACCGCAGATCTTCGCCGACATCCCCGGCATCATCGATCGCAAACGGCGGGGTTTCGGAGGCAGAGAGGATGGTGAGTCCGGTGGCATGAAGGTCAACCATCCCGGTCGGCATGGCGGGGTTTTCTGATCCTGCCGGCCGCTTATGAAGCACGCCGGTGACGCTCACGACAAATTCGCTCCGGAGATTCCGGGCCGTGGCATGGGCATCCTTTCCTGTTTCGGGGTTGAAGACCACCTGCGTCTTGCCATAACGGTCACGGAGATCGATGAAGATCAGCCCGCCGAGGTCACGCCGGGAATGGACCCAGCCGTTGAGCGTCACAGTGGACCCGACGTCGGACTCTCTCAGAGCCCCACACGTATGGGTGCGTTTTGCAAACTTCAATGGAATTTCCGGTGGAAGGATGTGTCAGTGAACAGGAAAAATATAGAGAAATTCGGGGTGTCGAACAACCTCTCTATTTCTCGACCACGAGTGTACCGGCAAGGATGTCATGAAGCGCCTGCTTCTGCTGGGTGAAGGCCGCCATGATGTATCCGAAGCTCAACAGCAGGCCGGAAAAAATCTTGCCGAAATACCTGCCAGTTGCCTTTCCGAAAGTCACCCTGTTCCCGGCAAGGTCAGTTACTTTCAACCCCACCACCATTTTTCCCAGTGTTCCCTGGTTGGCCGATGATTCCATCACGGCATAGTAGATCCATCCAAGAAGAAAAATAGCGATGGCACCGAACGCAAAGGCGCCGGCCAGTGCAAGCAGCACAACGGGCGACTCGTCAATCTCCCCTTCGAACACGGTGATCCCAAGGAGGCCGATGAACGGAAGAAGGATCATCAGTTCCACGACGGCAAGGAGCAGAGCATCGATCAGCCAGGCGGCAAAGCGAAGCCAGAAGCGGGCATAACGGAGAGGTTGGTCCATGACGACTCCGGAGTTGTGGGAAACGGTATCAGCCGGTCGGCCCGGGAGAGCACCCGGACCGTCGACTGATGAAATAAAAGAAGAAAAAGGAACTATTGCGCTTTCTTGAATTCGAGGAGGAGGGTAATTTCGACATCCTTTCCGGCGACAGGTTTCCCAGTTCGGTTGCCGTTTTCCATGTGGTGCCGAACTCGAACCGGTCGATCGTCGTGGTGGCCTTGAAACCGGCACGTGTCCCTCCCCATGGGTCCTGAACCACCCCTCTGAACTTCGTGTCCAGGACCACACTCCGCGTTACGTCACGAATTGTCAGGTCGCCGGTAATATCATATCGGCCTTCGGCGGTCTTCGTCACAGACCTGCTGACGAATTGTATTTCGGGGAACTTCTCGACATTCAGAAAATCATCAGCCTTCAGGTGACCATCGCGTTTCTGGTTTTCCGTATTGATGCTTGCGGTCTTGATGACAGCATTGGCTTTCATGTCGCTGAAATCATCTGTCATTGATTCAAGTTGAACATCGAACTCAGTAAATTTCCCTGTCACATCTGAGATGACAAGGTGGGAAACACTGAAACCCACGCTGCTGTGACTCTTGTCAAGTTCCCAGCCCGCCGCGGAAACCGGCTGAGCGACGATAATCAGTGAACCAAGAGCTGCTGCGAAAATGAACGATTTCATTCTGTCTCTTTCCTTCTTTGATTGTTCGGTTGATTTGTTGAAAATGATTCTTCCTGAGTCCGACCCAGTTTCCTGAGCAGGCGGCCAAGGTCGTGCTGTTCTGCATCGGTCAGAACACCGATCACACCTCCAATGAACGCGGCATGCCGGTGGAACGAGTTGTCAAACAGCTTCCTTCCTTTCGCCGTGAGGGAAACATAGGTCACGCGACGGTCAGACCCGGACCGTTTCCTCAGAACCAGGCCTTCGGTTTCAAGGTTGTCCAGGACGACAGTGATTGTTCCACAGCTCGAAAGCTGTTTCTTTGAGAGTTCCCCCGGTGTGAGAGTGCCAAGATGCCCCAGCGCTTCCAGAACCCCGAATTGAGACTGGGTGAGTCCATAGGTCCTGATATCCTCGACAGACCTGTGTCGGACCGTTTCGTACGCTCTGGCCAGCTTTACCCAGAGACTCAGGGCCTGGTCAGCCTTTTTGCCGTATGATCGTCGGTTTTCCATGACTATTTTGAATTCAAAAGATATAACCCCTGACTGTTCCGCGAAGTTCCCTGTGTGCTTTCGGATATATGGACATCTCTTCCTCCGTGACGGACCCCGCATGGGGGGTTGACATGTCCGCCTCCCATTGCTACTATACAGTATCGAGCCCTGACACCCTCATCTGGAGGATACCATGAAGAGTCTTGCTCTGGCTCTGTTCCTTCCCCTTCTCCTCATCCTTTCATTCAGCTCAGATGCTCAGGTCCCAACTGACGGCCTGGTCGCGTACTTTCCTTTCAATGGCAACGCGCACGATGAGAGTGGGAATGGGAACGATGGGGCTGTACATGGAGCCCAGCTCGCTCAGGACAGGTTTGGCAACCAGAACTCGGCCTATAGGTTCGACGGCATCAATGACTACATCCTTTTCGGGAATAATCCCTCCACTCTCCTCCTCGGCGACATGAGCATCTCTGTGTGGATTCAGATGGGGACGATACCCTCGTGGTTCGGTCCGGTGGTAGCGCGAGGTGAATGGGGTGAAGGAGAGGATGACAATCAACCGTTCAATATCCACATCATGAACGTAGATGGTGCTCCGTACCTGCGGCACAGCCACGAGAGCGGCCAGGGAG
>JAOUDE010000318.1 GCA_029859455.1 Ignavibacteria bacterium
CGACGAGAGATCACAGGCTGGCACAGCCCGGCATTGAACAAACATATGGATGTCGTGGCGTACGGCCATTTCGGCTTTGCCCTGCTCCTTTTTCCCACCGCGGCAGCTGATTTTCTTGAGTACGAACGGTTCAATCTGATTGATGCCCTGGCACCGCTTATTGAATCGGGGAAAGTCAAGGTTTTCTCAATCAACAGCATCAACAATGAAAGCTGGCTGAACGATCATATCCCCCCCCCGTACAAGGCGATCCGTCATCAACAGTTCAACCAGTATGTGGCCGATGAAGTGGTGCCGTTTATCCGGGAGCAATGCAGTCCGGAAACGAGCATCATCACTGCCGGAGCAAGTTTTGGTGCCCTCCACGCAGCGAACAACCTCTGCCGGAGGCCGGATCTGTTTGACGGGACGATCGCGATGAGCGGGACGTATGACCTGAAAGCATACACCAACGGCTATTACGATGATAACTGCTATTTCAACAGTCCGGCTGACTACCTGCCCGGTTTGACGGACGAGAACACGCTCGGCCTTCTCCGCTCCAAAAAGCATATCTACATTCTTTCCGGACAGGGTGACTGGGAGAAGCCTGAACGTTCGGTACAGTTCGGCCATGTGCTGACAGAGAAGGGGATTCCGCATGAGGTCGACCTGTGGGGACATGATGTTCCGCACGAGTGGCCGACCTGGTGCAGGATGCTTCCTTATGTCATCTCGTCGAAGTTCTGAAGGACCCGACCCCAGCAATCCCTGCATGACCTCATCACCCGACGGTATTGCATCGGTCCACACAAAAGTGACCGCCTGCAGGCGCTGCCCGCGCCTTGTCGCCTGGCGTGAACAGGCCGCGCACGAGAGAGTCAGGAGATTCGCTTCATCCGAATACTGGGGAAAAGGTGTGCCGGGGTTCGGGGATCCCCGGGCGGAGCTCCTGATCGTCGGTCTTGCTCCGGCTGCACACGGGGCAAACAGGACCGGCCGGATGTTCACCGGTGACCGGAGCGGGGAATGGCTGTATCGCACGCTTCACCGGTTCGGCTTTGCGACGAAACCGGAGTCGGTCAGCAGGACCGATTCGCTTCGTCTGGTCAGGTGCTACATCACAGCGTCCGTCCGGTGTGCTCCGCCCGGCAACAAACCCTCCCGCGAAGAACGAGAGGCCTGCCGCCCGTTCCTCTGTTCTGAACTCTCTTTGCTCCGCCGCGTTCGTGTCATCATCGGACTCGGGAAGATCGGCTTCGATGCGGGGCTCGATGCCTGGAGCCGCGTTCATTCGATTCGGGTGCAACCGAAACCGCGGTTCGGGCACGGTGAGCTCTATCGCATACGAAATGTGCACTTCGTTGCCTCCTATCACCCGAGCCAGCAGAATACCTTCACCGGCCGGCTCACCCCCGCGATGTTCGATTCCGTCTTTGCGACCGCCAGAGGGATCCTGCTGGACGAGACAGATTCCGCGGCCCCCGCCGCACGAACGGTGGCGGCGGAGAGTCATCAGTGGTAGCTCTGTTGCTTCTCCTTCAACTCGGCAGCGCGACCGCTGCTGATTCGATTGCTCAACTGCTGGAAGTCCAGCAGACGGCCTGGAACAGAGGTGATATTGAAGGATACATGCAGGGTTACTGGAAGTCGGACTCACTGGTGTTTACGAGCGGCGGTAGTGTGAACCGCGGATGGGATGCGACCTATGCGAAGTATCTCCGGAGTTATGATACACCGGAGAAGATGGGAACACTTCGTTTTCATTCTGTGGAGATCTCGGTGTTTCCCGGCGGCACTGCTTCCGTCCTCGGCCGGTGGGAGCTTCAGCGGACCGGGGACCGTCCTGCGGGAGTCTTTTCTCTCCTTCTCAGGAGGTTCCCGGACGGATGGAGGATCATTCTTGATCACACCTCGCGTTCCAATCCCTGAATCGGCCCGGGCGTGATGGATTCAGTGCCCGAAGGTATCCATGCACCGGGTCCGTTCGATTCTGCAGAAAAACCCTTTCTTGAAACTCGCGGGTGACTTTCCTATCTTCTGGTGGTATGGAGACTTCAGGTGAATAACGGCGAATCGAAAAAGGGCAAACTGGCCCTGATTCTCTCCGGAGGGGGGGCGCGAGGTGCATTCCAGGCCGGGGCCCTTGTCGAATTGCTCGATTATTTTGAGCGGAACGGAAAACGGATCAACATCCTTGCCGGGACGTCTGTCGGTGCGCTGAACGGGATGTGCATCGCCCAGTCGGCATCCCTCAGGGAGGCCCGGGAGGAAATCGAGCAGCAGTGGAGGCGGCTGACGAACGATGATGTCTACCAGATCCGGGGATGGGAGCTGTTCGGACTGTTCCTCCGGTTTGCGACGACCGGAATGGACCGCTGGCCATCAATTCCCGGACCTGATTCCCTGTTCGACAATACGCCGTTGTACAACCGTTTTATCAGAAACTATTTCAAACCGGAGGCGGTGTGGAACAGGGGGACGGTCGATGAGTTTTTTGTTTCACTCTGTTCTCTGAATACCGGTGAAGCATACCTGAAGTCGATTACCGCGGAACGGGACGTGGAGAAGGCCAGGGAGTACATCATGGCTTCCACGATTACAACAGTTGCGTACCCTCCGGTACGGACCACAACGGATGATCCGGCGATTCCTCCTGAGTTGCGCAACGTTCCCCAGCTGTACGCAGACGGCGGGATCTCAAACAAAACGCCTCTCAAGCCGATTCTCAAGGCAGGGAACATCAGCGAACTGTACGTGGTGAACACCTATCCGTCGTACCCGAATAAGTCCGAACACGCGATTCGGGCGTCGTTTCCCAATGTGTTTTCGATGCTGATCCGGACAGCTGTCGAACTTCTTCCGAACCTCTATTTTCTTCGTGATATGGAAACGGTGAAGGATGTAAACAATGATCTGCGGGAGTGGGAGAGAATGAAAGAGGAGATCATGAATGCCGCACCGGATAGCGGAACAAGGTCCAGTCTGAAGGCGATTCTGGAGCGAGAAGAGTCGCGCCTTTCGTTCAAGCAGGGGAACAAGCATATTATCAACCCGGTCGTGATTGCGCCGGACGAGGAACTGCCTGTTCAGGATACGGATTTTGTCCAGCCGGAACTGGGAAGGACATTTGATCTCGGGAGAGAGAAGGCGCGGGAGCAGTTGAAGAACTCGGTGGAGAAGGGTGAGACCGGTACACCGGAGATCATTGATCGGGAAGCCTGATCCGGAATGTCGTTCCGGCCCCCGGTGAGCTCTCCCTGACAACAAGTTTCCCTCTGTGATAATCCTCGATAATCCGTTTTGAAAGCGACAGGCCGAGTCCCCACCCCCGCTTCTTTGTTGTGTACCCCGGCCGGAATATTT
>JAOUDE010000319.1 GCA_029859455.1 Ignavibacteria bacterium
AATAGTCCGGATCTGTTCAACCGTCACCCGGCGCTGCATGGCATCCAGGATCCGCTGTGAACCGCTTTCGGAGCCATACCAGATCTTGCTGGCTCCGATCTCAGCCATCTTCCTGAGAATATCCTCCGTGAGGCGATCCGCACGCGAAATGCATTCGAACGGTATTCTCAGGTTTCTCCGTTTCATCTCCTGATAGAACGAGTCGAACCAGCGGTGGTTGATGGTGAACACATCGTCAGCAAACCAGAGCATATCGGGATTGTAGTCGGCGATCAGCTGCTCTATTTCATCCACCACTCGTTCAGGGGAGCGCCTCCTGTGCGTTTCTCCAAAGACGGACCGGCTGCACCATGTACATGTGAAAGGACACCCGCGCGAACAGATCAATGACACGGAACTCATCCCATGGTGCTGCTTCCAGGTCGCAAGGTACTTCCTGAGATCGATCGCGGAACGATCCGGATCAGGCATCGAATCGAGGTTCTGGACCATGGCCCGCTCCGGGTTCCGAACGATCGCATTCTGGTCGTCCCTGAACATAATTCCGGAGATCTGTGAAAGCCCGCCGGCGACCTGTGACCGCAGGTGGGGGAGGAGTTCTTCCAGCGTCGTTTCTCCCTCACCGATCACGGCGATATCCGCACCATGGTTGAGAAAGTCCTCACCATAGAACGGGACCTCGGGTCCTCCGACGATCACTGTGCATCCATACCTCTTGCATTCGCGGATCAGGGAAAGGACGCTCAGTTTCGTCATCAGGTTCACATAGATGCCGACCACAGGAGGCCGTGTCGCAGTGAGCCAGGAGCTGAACGCCGCACGCGAACTGAACGTAGAATCGAACACGTCGACCTGAAACCCCCTGCTCTTAAGGTAGGATGAGAGGTAGAGGATTCCGAGCGGGGGATATGGTTTCATGATCCTCTGTTCGATCGGATCCTCATTGAGGAAATAGCCGTGTGTGAGTGCGATATCCATTGGTTGACAGAATCGGGACAGTCCCGGTTTTGCTACCCCGCAGCAGCTGCGTCGTGATTCTTTAGGAATGTGGAGAGCCGGTACTGGTACAGCGGGAGTGTTGCGGAATGGAACAGGCCGGATGCGAGAGCCCGCATGGATTGGCGGTCGACCCGCGCAGGCCCGGTCACCATCTCGCGAAGGGTACTGGCTCCCTTCCAGGCCCGAAACTTCTTATGGGTCACCCGGTGAAGCGTGCGATAGAAATCAGGTGGGTATGTCCCTGTAAACATCAAAGCCAGATCCTGACTGTCGAGCCAGTTTTGTTTCTCCTTCATCTCTTCTCTCACCTTCTCGTGGAATGGTGTGCCCGGAAGGGGGTATGAGACCGAGACGCCGATTTCATCCGGCTGACAGTCTCTGACCATCGCGAGCGTCCGTTCGATATCGTCCATCGTTTCTCCCGGGTAACCATACTGGAGAAAGAACCCAACATGGATCCCTGCCTTCCTGAGAAGCGATGCAGATTCGTAGATCTGTTCGACCGTCGTTCCCTTGTCCATCGCATCGAGAATCTTCTGCGATCCTGATTCTGCGCCCATCCAGACGGTCCTGCATCCCGCATCCTTCAAATGCGCGACCATATCATCTTTCACGAGAAGGTCCGCCCGGGCGAGACATTTGAACGGAATCATCGCATCCCGTTTCCGGACCTCGAGGGCGAACTCCCGGACCCAGCCCGGCTTCAGCCCGAAGATATCGTCACAGAACCAGAGGTGATCGGGCTTCAGGGTGGAGCGGAGTTCCAGCATCTCCGATACAACGTTGGCAGGAGAACGGGAATTGTACACCTGGCCGTAGATCGGCTTCGCGCACCAGTTGCAGTGAAACGGACAGCCCCGTGTTGTCACAATGTTGGTGGAGTAGTATCCGTGATGACTCATCCAGAGTTCACGGTATCGCTGAACATCGATAAGGTCTCTTGCGGGGAAGGGAAACTGGTCAAGGTTTTTTTCAACCCGGCGTTCCGGATTTCGTGTGATTGTTCCCCCGCGCCGGAAAGCCACGCCCGGAATCTGTTCGATGTTGCCGGACCCACTCAGAAGAAATGACAGAAGCTCAATCAGCGTGTGTTCTCCCTCCCCGCACAGCACGAAGTCAGCATCATGGTCGAAATAGTCGCTGAGATGGTCGACAGGGTCGGACCCGTGAACAATCACCGTGCACCCTTCCCGGTTCGCCATCGCTGCCATCGCAAACGCTGCCTCTCGCATTCGGGTGAGGCACATCTTGGTCAGGTAGTTGAAGTCGTCATCGTAGATCACCACGACGCGCGGCATGAACCGGCGGATCGAATCCAGAATCAGCGTCTCAGAATCGGCGATCATGCTGTCGAACAGCTGGACGCTGTATCCCTGCTCCCTGGCGAGCGACGCGGCATAGAGGGTACCGAGAGGGGGATAGGGCATCATTGCCTGTTCCTCCTTCGGATCGAACTTCAGGAAATAGGAGTGTGTGAAAAGTACGTCGGTCATCCGGTCCGGGCTCTCCCCTCTGCTAATCATCGAGCCCGAACTCCGCCAGCTTTGACTGGTACAGGGAGAGGATCTTGTCCTGATAATTGCCGGCGTAGGCCCGGGATTCGGTGCGTGTGGAACGAAATATCCGCTTGCGGGTTGTGTCATCAAAATCGGGGTACCGACTCGCCCAGATCCTTCTCATTCTGTCCATCAGAAAACGGTCAATCCGGTTTGAGGGAAGAATCAGAAACGGCAGTTCAAAGCACCATTGGAGAATGCTTTTCCGGTTGCTGACAGGTGGAATACGGAGATAGTCGAGACTGAAATTGGGAAAATACTCCTGTATCCAGTTGTTGGTTTTGAGGTATTGGTGAAACAACCTTGTGTTGTAAAGAGGCTTAAGGTGAGCGATCTCCGTGGCGATAAAGATGTTCCGTTCGTCGATCTCAAGATGATCCCGGGCGGTCAGATAATTCAGGCAGAAGTACTTTCTGCTGTTCAGGAGGAAAAGCTTCTTGAACGCGATCAGCAGGGAGCGGCTGATCCAGAGTCTCCCCGGTTCGGTGACAATAAAGAAATCGATATCACTCTCAGGGGTTGTGGCGTTCTTGGAAAGGTCACCCGAAACGAAGACCCCCCTTACAAAGGGAAACCGCTTGATCACGTGCATAGAGAGCGTGGCCTTTTTCCAGAGCCTGGCCGCGTTTTCTTCCCGTTCTCTTCTTGCTCTGGCCACATCACTGGTCCGTCCCCGCACAAAATAATACCCTTCCGATTCACCGACTGCCGGGCCGGGACCCGTCTCGTCGAGGATGGTAGAAAACTGATCGAAACTTATTCCGTTGAGAGGAAGAAAGCAGAACAG
>JAOUDE010000030.1 GCA_029859455.1 Ignavibacteria bacterium
CCAGCGTTCGTCCTGAGCCAGGATCAAACTCTCCGTTGTAAGTTTTTTTCAAACTTGCATCTTCGAGTCTGAAAATGTCCCGCCGATCCGAAGATCAACAGGACAAGGTTGGGTTGCTCTTGTAAATTGACTTTGGCTATGCACACTAGTTTTCAAAGAACATGATCTTAACCTCAAGACCATTCCGCGTTTTCAGCGGGTTTTAAATATAACAACAAATTGTTGTGATGTCAACTACCAGAGGAAAGATTGTCGCAGTCCGGCAGAAATCTAAAACCCGTTAGGCGGGTGGACAAATATAGCAGATCAGGATTGAAAAGCAACAGCCTCAAGGACTATTTTCATCCCTTCCCGAGCCCCTCAATCCCCCATTCCTTCATGCGGGCCAGCATATCCCCGTCGGTCAACTCATAATGAATCGGCGTGACGGAAACATACTTGTTTCTGATCGCAATCTGATCGGTATCATCATCAGAATCGGTGACCATCATTCGCCCGGTGAGCCAGAAATACTCCCTGTTGGCAGGGTCGCGCCGGACATCAAACTTATCCTCCCACCGGGAATTCCCCTGCCTCGTGAGACGAACTCCCGCGATCTCACCTTCCGTGACGGCAGGAATATTGACGTTCAGCAGTGTCCCTTCCGGCAGACCATGTTCAGCAACGGTCACCGCAAGCCGGGCGGCGAATTTCGCCGCGTAAGAAAAATCAGCATCCTGATACGTCGTCAGAGAAAAGGCGATCGACGGGATCCCGAGAATCGTTCCTTCGGTCGCAGCAGATACGGTCCCGGAGTAAAGTATGTTCACCGCTGTATTCGATCCGTGATTGATGCCGGAAAGAACCAGATCAGGCGGCGACTCCATCAATACCTTGACGCCAAGTTTCACCGCGTCCGCCGGCGTCCCTTCGACAGCATGACCGAAGAACTCACCGTTCTTCCGGAACGGAACCACGCGCAGCGGGTAGTTCATGGTGATCGCGTGGCCGACCGCGCTCTGCTGTTTGTCGGGCGCCACAACGGTGACGTCAGCAATTTTCCTGACTTCCTGTACCAGCGCATACAGGCCGGACGCGTCGATTCCGTCATCATTGGCAACAAGCACACGGAGCCTCCCGGCTCTCTTCTTCTCCACGGTACCATTCCCCATAATCAGTAGCTCTCCCCTTTGGCAGGAAACCTGCCCCCTTTGACATCATCGATGTACGAGCGGAACGCACCACGCATGACATCCGCCAGCTCAGAATACCGCCTGACAAACCTCGGCCGGAATTCTTCCGTCAGGCCAAGCATGTCAGAAACGACCAGGACCTGTCCGTCACAGTTCGGACCTGCGCCGATACCAATGGTTGGAATCGTCAGACTGTTTGAAACTCTCTTCGCAAGCTGTGCCGGGATTTTCTCCAGCACGATCGCAAAAACGCCCGCTTCTTCAAGAGCCATCGCATCACTCACAAGCGCGGCCGCTTCTTTCTTGTCCTGCGCCCGGACCTCGTAGGTCCCGAACTTGTTGATCGCCTGCGGTGTGAGGCCAAGGTGCCCCATCACAGGGATCCCGATCCGTACGAGATGCCTCACGATATCCGCGATGTACTCGCCCCCCTCCAGCTTGACCGCGCCCACACCAACCTCCTTCATCAACCTGCCACAGTTCCGGATCGCCTCGTCAACGCTGTTCTGGTATGACATGAACGGCATATCGACAACAATCAGCGCATTCTTAACCGCTTTCTTGACCGCCTTGGCATGATAAATCATATCTTCCACGGTGACCGGCAATGTGGTCTCATGCCCCTGGACGACGTTACCGACAGAATCACCGACGAGCACGATATCGATGCCGACCTGATCCAGCAGACGGGCGGTTAGATAGTCGTATCCGGTGAGCATCGCAATCTTCTCTCCGTTCTTCTTCATCGTCAGAACGGTCTTCGTGGTCACCACGCGGTGAAGACCTGCAGATTCTTCGTGGACTGCCTTTTTCTTACTTCTCGCCATCGTTGATACCCGGTGCTGTGAATGACAAACGATTCTCTTCGACCCCCAGGACCTGATCAAATCCGACCCTGAGAGCTGCTGCAAGACGGCCGGTATCTATTCTGCCCCCCGTCACCTCCGACAGATCGGTCGTCCTGGAGGCAAGGTCTCCTCTGATCCTTTCCCGCATCCCTTCATCTTTCAGAACGAGATACCCCGCCAGGTTCCTGTGGGCCGGGCCGCAGAGTATGGAGCCGTGCTGCAGAATCACGGCATGCTCACCGCTCCCGTACCGCCGCTGGGCACTGCCGATCAGCTTCTTCCCGTTCCAGGAAACCTCATAACGGGCTGTACTCGAGAAACAGGGAATCGAGGATGCGCTCCGGTACAGCGTGCTGAAGTCCGATTGCGACCGTTCAAGCAGCGCCTCAACTCCGAACTCCCTGAGGCCGGCCCTGAGTGCTTCTCCAATCTCATGATAGGCCTGCGATATGCTTCGCCCGCGCGCCGTGGTGACAAAGCAATAGGTCAGCTCCTCAGCGTGCAGAATCGCCCGCCCCCCCGTTGGACGACGTACAATATCGATCCCGTCCGCCCGACACGCTTCCTGATCTATCTCAGAAGGATCCTGATGCCTCCCGAGCGAAATCGCCCATGGTTTCCATGTGTAAACCCTCAGCGTAGGTCCATGCTCACCCCGGAGAATGCCGCGGGCAAGGGACTGGTCGAGTTCCATATTCCGGACTCCGGGGCATGGCCCCGAATCCAGGAATCGCAGCTTGTTGTCCATTAGTTATTTGAGAAAGCGGGGGCCGCTGAGGATTCCGCGGCTGCTGTTTTTCGTGAACTCGATCACCCTCTGAACCTCCGCCACCGTCGCAAGCTCTTCGGCTTCAAGGATCCTTGCCACCGCCTGAGATACATTCAGATTGGATTTGTACAGAATTCCGTATGCCTTGTCGAGAGCGGCGATCGTTTCCGCCTTGAACCCTCTCCGGCGGAGCCCGATTGAATTCAGTCCCTGGAAAATCAGCGGCTCATGACCTGCCAAAATGAAAGGAGGAACATCCTTCGGGACCCTGAGGCCGCCACCGATCATCGAATGTTCCCCGATTCTGACAAACTGGTGCACCGGCGTGATTCCCCCGATCACCGCGTAGTCACCAATCTCACAGTGTCCTGCCAGCATTGCAGCATTGGAGAGAATGACGTGATCCCCGAGGATGCAATCATGGGCGATATGCACATAGCCCATCAGGAGGACATCCGCCCCGATCACTGTTTTCCCGCTTTCCCCCGTCCCCCGGTGGATCGTGGCGTATTCCCTGATAACCGTCCTTGGACCAATTTCACAGGTGGTCGGTTCGCCGGCGTACTTGAGATCCTGCGGTTCATGTCCAACCACGGCGCCGTGGTGGATCCTGCAGTCCTTACCGATGGATGTCCCGGTCGCGATCAGGGCATTTGCGCCGATCTGACAGTTGTCCCCGATGACAACTCCGTCCTCTACTATACTAAAGGGTCCGATCGACACATTCATTCCGAGCTGTGCGCGCGGGTTTACGATTGACTGAGAATGGATCTGTGTGCTCATAGTGTGTTCACGATTGCTGTGATAGGATTGATGATTCCGGGGTTCAGGCTGATCCGTTTGCCCCCGGGTCACTCCCGGCACGGTCGACAATCGAGGCCATCATTTCGGCCTCGGCGACAAGGTGGCCATCGACGAATGCCTTGCCATTCATCTGACACACCCTGCTCCTGCGGTTGACCATCTGGAGTTCATAGACAAGCTGATCACCGGGAATGACCGGTTTCCTGAATTTCGCATTGTTGATCCCCATAAAATAGACGAGCTTGTCACCCGGGTTCTCTGTTCCGTTCAGCAGAAGAATGCCCCCGGTCTGGGCCATCCCCTCGAGGATCAGGACGCCGGGCATGATCGGCTGACCCGGAAAGTGGCCCTGGAAGAACGGCTCGTTCACGGAGATATTTTTCAGACCGACAATCCGCTCGTCCATTTTGAAATCGGTGATCCGGTCCACAAGGAGGAAGGGGTACCGGTGTGGCAGGATCTGCTTGATCGCGTTGATGTCAAACACGATCCCTTCTTTCCGTTCATGCTGGTATTTCCTCACCAACTTTTTCTGCTGGTACAGCTTCCGGATCTTTCTGGCAAACTCAATATTGCTCGCGTGACCGGGCCTCGCGGCGAGGATCTGCGCCTTGATCGGTACACCGATGAGAGCCAGATCACCGACCATATCGAGAAGTTTATGGCGCGCAGGCTCGTTCGGGAAAAGGAGCGGACGGTTGTTGAGAACACCTGTCGCACCGAGGATCACGGAGTCCTTGATCCCGAGTTTCTTTGAGATCCGTTTCAACTCGGTTGTCGTCAGATCCCGGTCCACAATCACGATGGCATTGTTCAGGTTTCCTCCCCGTATCAACCCCTGGTCATGCAGCGTCTCCACCTCATGGAGGAAACAGAACGTTCTGCAGGGTGCGAACTCGGTCACAAACTCCCGCTCGAGGTCGAACAGCCCCGTGTGCTGACTTCCGAGTGCGGGGTTGTGATAATCAACCATCACCGTAATCCGGTAGTCGTCGGTCGGAAGAGCGACGATGTCGACCCCTTTTTCGTCGTTCCTGTATCGGACCGGCTGATCGATAATCAGGTAATCCTTTGCGGCGTTCTGACGCTCAAGCCCCGCCCTGAGGAGAACATCCACGAACGGTTTTGCGCTCCCGTCCCCCACCGGGGGTTCGTGTGCGTCCAGCTCAATGATCACATTATCGATCTGAAGGCCGACGATCGCCGCGAGGACATGCTCTACCGTATGAATTTTCGCTTCTCCGATCCCGATGGTGGTCCCGCGCGAGATGTCAACGACATGATCGACAACCGCAGGTACTTCAGGAGATCCCCCGAGGTCCGTCCGCCGGAACCTGATTCCGGTTCCCTCCGATGCAGGGTGAAGAGTCATCCGAGTAACGCTTCCGGTGTGGAGCCCCGTTCCCTCGATCGTCACCGCGCGTTTGATTGTCCGCTGTTGTTCAAGCATACGATACTCTCATGATCTGGGATTCCCTGATGGTGGTTCTGTTTCGGACCTGAGTTCATCAAGCCGCTCTTCCAGCACCGTGATCGCTTGTTTCAACTTCCTGACCGTTTCGAGAAGATCCGGAATCTGACCAAGAGCCCCCTGCACACGGAACGCCTCCCGCTGCTTCATCGCCGGAGAACCGAAGAGCGTCTGTCCCGGCTCGGTGACCGACCGGTGAATACCCGATTGAGCACCGATGCGTGTCCTCTCGGCAATCGACAGATGACCTGTAATGCCGACCTGCCCCCCGATCATGGACCCTTTGCCGACTTTCGTGCTTCCTGAAATCCCGGACTGGGCAGCGATGACGATGTCCTCCCCGAGGACGACATTGTGTGCAACCTGGATAAGGTTATCCAGCTTGGTCCCTCTCTTGATTATGGTTTCTCCCATGGTGGCGCGGTCGACTGCACAGTTTGCGCCGATCTCGACATCATCTTCGATCACCACAATTCCAAGCTGCGGAATTTTCTCGTATGATCCGTCCTGTTTTGGCGCAAACCCGAAGCCATCCGCCCCGATGGTGGTTCCGGAATGGACGATGACACGTTTGCCGATCCTGCAATCTTCCCGGATCGTCACGTTATGATAGACAATGCTTTTCTCATCCAGAACAACGCGGTCACACACGACAGTGTTATGACCGATCACCGCGTCATCACCAATGACCGCCTGTTCACCGATCACCACATGGGCACCAATCCGAACTCCCGATCCAAGCCGTGCCGATTGTGCGACGACTGCCGTCGGATGTACTCCCGGTGGAAGCGGGTCAGGGGGAGGATTGAACCGGGCCATGACCCTGAGAAAGGCAAGATAGGGATCAGCGATCCTGAGAAGAGCGGGAGGTGTTTCCCGGGAGGCGAGTGAGGAAATATCCAGGTCGCGTGCGATGATGACGGCCGACGCCTGTGAATTCCCGAGGTACTTTGCGTAACGGGGATTTGCGATGAACGAAACAGCCCCGGAAGTGGCGTGTTCAATCCGGTCGACCCGGTCGACCTCTATGCTTCCATTCCCCTCAAGTTCCGCCCCCAGAAATGTGGCAAGCTCGCTGAGATTCATTGGGTCCCGGTTTGACTTCTACTTTCCGAACGCCTGCATCCGCTCCAGCACAACCTGTGTCAAATCATTCTCTTCATTGGAGTATAAAAGAAGGATCTCTCCGCTCTGATCGAAGATATAGTCGTAGCCGTCCTCGGTCGCAATATCCTCAAGGACCTGAAACAGCTTGTTCTGAATCGGCGTCATGACTTCATTCTGCTTCTGGAACAGCTCTCCGTTGGGACCGAATTTCTTCGTCCTGAAATCGTTGATCTCGTTGTCCAGTCTCCGGAGCTCAGCCTCCGCATCAAGGCGTGACTGATCCGTCAGAATAAGCTTCTTCTTGTCGTACTCATCCAGTTTCTTCTTCCACTCGGACTGCTTCTGCTGCAACTCCGATTCCCACTGGGATATCAGCGCATCAAGTGCCCGTTGTGCATCCTGAGCTTCCGGCAGGGCATCGAAAATCGCCTCCGAATTGACATGCCCGATCCTACCCTGAGAAACGGAAGGGACGGGAAGCAGGAGGACGAGGACCGGGATAAGAAGGGCAGCCCGCATTATTGCGTTCCCCGCTTCAGACGATCCAGCACCTTGAAGGTGAGGTCATGAGTCGTGTCTCCGTAGATGAGCGTCTCGGTCTCGTTCTTGTCGAACACAAATGTATATTTTTCTTCCTTGGCGACTGCCTCGATCGCCTTCTTGATCTTGTCCCTCACCGGAGCGAGGATCTTTTCCTGTTTGTCGATCAGTTCTCTCCGCTTCGCTTCCGACCATTCCGTCGCTCTGCGTTGAAGGGTCTGGATCTCCTGGGTCGCGGCCCGTTTCGCGGCTTCATTCATCATCCCCTCTTTTTGCTGGAACTCCTCGATCCGAACCTGGATATCCTGTGCCATTGCCGTGAGCGAATCCTGCAGGGGGCGCTCAAGATCCTGCATCTTCCTCTGTGCTTCCATAGCATCGGGATATTCCTGGAAGATTTTTGGAGATACCACAAAACCGATTTTCTGCGCCTCTGCCGTCCCGGGAACCAATCCGAGGGCGAGTATTGCGATTGCAAGAACGGTACGTTTCACGATCACCTCATTTTCTGTTGGAAAACATTCTGTTACTAGAATCCTCTGCCAAAAATAAAATGGAACCTCCACCCGTCCGGCTGCCCGTCACGCGGCAGGACGTCATCGAACCCGTAGCCGTAGTCGAACCCGATCAGCCCGATCGGCTGAATCTGTATTCGGGCACCCAGGCCGGCTGACCGCTTCAAGTCAAAAAAATCGGCCCCCGACCATGTCTCAAAGACATTTCCACCCTCGAGAAACCCGAGGAAGTAAATCGGGATCGGCTGCATGGTGATGGCAAACCTGAGTTCCGTCGTGTACTTGGCCATCGCGCGCCCACCAATGATCGCGCCGGTCGGTGTGCGCGGACCGACCGACTGTTCTTCGTACCCCCGCAGCTGTGTGGTGGAAATATAGCCGAGCCCGGTCCCTCCCATGAAGAACAACTCGATCGGAGGGATCGCATCGCCTGCGCCGAATTCAGACAAATAGCCGAACTGCGAACTCAGAAGCAGGGCAACCCTGCTCGACCCGAAGAGAGGAACATACCAGTCAGACTGGAGTATCCACTTATGAAAATTGATCGTCCCGGGGAGCGGCCCGCCCGACACCTCAACCGAAAATGAGTTATTCGATCCCATGGTCGGAAACACCGGATTATCGACGCTGTTTCTGGAGATAATCTGGGTCAAACTCACCTGGCTCGACTGCCCCTCAATATACACACCCCTTCCATCAATTACATCATTTGTCTGCGCTTTCAGGATCCAGTCCCCCCGGAAATAGATATCGGGCCACTTGAAACGTCGCCCGATCCTGAGGGATCCACCGATCTGGCGCAGATCAAACGTGATCCGCTGTCTCGTATCGAACAGATTGACACCGAGCAGAGTCGGCGTATCGAACAGCCATGGTTCGGTAAACCCGATGGTGAACGTCCTAAAGCTGGACGCCTCTCCGAACTGCCACTGGAAGTTCAGGATCTGTCCTGCCCCTCCGGAGAGGGGATCGGTGATGGAAAAATTGTTGAGTGTAAAACCGAGTGCCCCGGTGAACCCGAACGCACCGCTGAAGCCGACTGATGCGTTGACGTTGTCGCTTGATTTCTCCTCCACTTCATACATCAGATCGACCGTCTCCCCATCCTGCCTGAGCCCATAGTCCGGCCGGATTTTCTCAGGGTTGAAATAGTTCAAAACGGCGAGTTCACGGACACTTCGGATAATGGCAGCCCGGCTGAAGTAATCACCCGGACGTGTCTGAAGTTCTCTCCGGATCACCTTCTCGAGTGTTTTCGTATTCCCCTTGATGCCGACCCTGCCGATCCGGAAGCGGTTTCGTTCGAAGACCTTGATCACAATATCCACGCTGTCATCGGCGACCCGGATCTCTTTCGGTTCCAGGTTGAATGTCAGATAGCCGCTATCCAGATACAGCGATGCGACATCGTTCTGTGACTCGTTGCCGCGGAGGTTCTGCTCGATCTTCGACACGTTGTAGACTTCACCCGGAGAGACATTCAGCCTCTCGTTCAGAACAAAGTCCGAATAGACCGTATTCCCTTCCCACCGGATTCTCCTGATCTTGTACTGGGGGCCCTCGAGGAGCCGGATCAGAATATACATTTCGGTTTTGTCTTCACCGTACCAGAGGGAATCTGAAATGATCTCAACGTCCCGGTAACCGTTGTCCCTGTAATACTTGACGATCAGCCGTTTGTCCTCTTCGTACTTCTTCTTATCGAAATTGGCTGACGTCCATAACTTCCACCAGCGGCGTATCGAGGTTTCATCCATCTCGCTTCTGAGATCGCTGTCGTCGAAGGCGTAATTCCCTTCGAACATGATCTCTTCGATCTCGACTTCGCTTCCTTCATCGATGTCGACCCGGACGATGACCCGTCCCTCCTCTTCCTCGTCAGGGATCAGACTGCAGTTGATTTCTGCAAGGAGATACCCTTCCTCCTCGTACATCCTTCTCAGTTCCTTGGTAATCCTGGTCAGCACGCTTTTCGGAACGACCTGCCCCCGTGTCAGAGCGACCTTCTTTCCGATATCTTCTTCATCGAACTCGTCGTTCCCGAAGACCTCGAGCCTGGAAAACCGCGGAAGCTCCTTTACCCTGATGACAAGATAGACGCCATTGCCAAGCGTCCTGTCCACATCAATCCGGATATCCTCGAAAATCGTCAGAGACCAGAGCTTCCGGATTGCCTCGCCAATCTGGTCTCCCGGCACGACGAACTCATCGCCGACCCTGAGACCCGAATTCGCAATAATCGCTCCAGGGTCGGATCGGGTGAGACCTTCGACGGTAATACCGAGGATCTTATATACTTCCTGGGCGGGAGCAACCTGTGAGAAGACGAGAGACGGGTACAGCAGACCAACCACCCCTGCCACCAGCAACCCCAGTGTTTTCATTCTTCGGATCCTGCCACCCTCCCAAACAACCGGCGCATGAAACCTTTGCCGTTTCCAGTCCGCTTCACCTGTTCGCTGACAAGTCCGAACCGCCGCTCACGTCTCTGGTAGTCCCTGATGGCATCATACAGGTCACCGCGGCGAAATGAAGGCCAGTATTTTTCCGTAATCACCATTTCTGAATAAGCCAGTTGCCACAGCAGAAAATTGCTGATTCTGAATTCTCCACTGGTTCGTATGAGCAGGTCAGGATCAGGCATCGCGGCTGTTGACAAATACGAACCAATCAGATCCTCGCAGACATTCGCGTGGTCAATACTTCCGTCGGCCACATCTCTTGTAATCCTGCGGACAGCCTGAACGAGGTCCCACCGGCCGCTGTAGCTGAGGGCGAGAACGAGGGTCAACCCGTTATTCTCTTTTGTTTTCTGAATTCCTTCGAGCAACTCATTCCGCACTTCCCCCGGGAGTCTGTCGATATCGCCGATCGCCTGCATTCGGACATTGTTCCTGTAGAGACGGTCCGTTTCATCGCGGATCGCCCGCAGCAGGAGCCGCATCAGGAGGGAAACTTCCTCCTCCGGACGTTTCCAGTTCTCGGTGGAAAAGGCATACAGGGTAAGATACTTTACACCCAGTTGTCCGCATGCTTCGACTGTATCGCGGACGGACTCCACGCCTTCCTGGTGACCTGCAATACGGGACATGCCGCGCTGCTGGGCCCATCGCCCGTTTCCATCCATGATGATCGCTATATGTTCTGGTATCTCCCCGGCGCTTCGCAGCGTCTCCTGCACACTCGCATCTTCACCGGTTGGTTGCTGTGGACCTCGACCCAAAGGAAGGAAACCCCTACGATATTCACTGGAAACCGATGTTCGGTATGACTATGGAGTCAAAAAGCTAACGGATTTCCGCCGGAAAGTCAATAAACGGTTGACTGACAGCTTCTTGTGAGTGGTCCGAAAACTGATACGTGCGAACGGGTACGGATGTTCCCCTCCATCGTATCCTGCAAAAGAAAGGATCGATATCTCGGTGACCGCAGCAGGCGATCGCGTTGACATTCCTGAGCGAATCAGATATATTGCGAAGATTGAATTACTTTTATCGGGAAGGATCGGGGAACGATGGCAGGCATGCCCAACATGGCGGGAATGATGAAGCAGGTTCAGAAAATGCAGGAAAAAATGGCCGAAGTGCAGGAGATGCTCGGACAGAAGACTGTGAGCGCTGAGTCAGGCGGCGGAATGGTAAAGGTGACGGCCAACGGGAAGAATCAGATCGTCAGTATTGAAATCGATCCGGAAGTGATCAATGCAGCCGAGAAGGAAATGCTGGAGGACCTCGTCCTCGCCGCATGCAATAAGGCGGTTGAGGATGCAGGGAAAATGGCACAGGAGGAGATGGCCAAGGTGACGAGCGGGATGATGCCGAATATCCCCGGCCTGAATCTCCCCGGGATGTAGCAGAAGATCTGACGGATGCTCTATACCTCAGAAGCACTCCACCAGCTGATCGAAGAATTCGCTCAACTGCCCGGGATCGGAAGAAAAACCGCTCAGCGCCTCGCCCTGTTTGTTCTGAAACAAAGCAAGGATGATGTTGCCCGGATGGCACAGGCGCTGGTCAACGTCAAGGAACGGATCCGTTACTGCTCCACCTGCTGGAATATCACGGAGGTCGACCCCTGCGCGATCTGTTCCGGGCCGAAGAGGGAAAAGAAGGTCATTTGCGTTGTCGAAGAGCCGAATGACGTTATTGCGGTTGAAAAAACCGGTGAATTCAGGGGACTCTACCACGTCCTTGGAGGATCTCTCTCTCCTCTCGACGGCATCGGACCTGAAGAACTGAAGGTCCGGGAGCTTCTTTCACGGATTACTCAGGATGTCGAGGAAGTGATCCTTGCGATGAACCCGAACGTCGAAGGGGAGGCGACGACGCTCTACCTGACTCGCCTGATCAAACCCCTCGGTCCCCGCGTCACCCGGATTGCAAGGGGGATACCGGTGGGAGGTGATCTGGAATTCGCTGACGAGGCAACATTGTCGCGTGCGATCGAAGGCAGAATTGCTGTCTAATCGTTCCGGAAGGTATGAGGGAAGGGAAGGTCCGGGAATGAACAACGTGATTGTGACTGTCGTCCTGCTGTGCTCGCTGGCTGTATGGGGGTGCGGGCTCTTCGAGCCTCGTGACCCGGAAGCACCGGACCAGGGTGGACTCGATTTCGTTCCGGCAACCGTCCCCTCGGTTGTCATTTCCAACCTCCGGAACTCGATTGCTCAGAAGAACAGTGACAACTACGTCCGGAACTTTTCCGATCCGGCAGCGACCGGCCGCCCTTTTGTTTTTACACCATCCGTCGAAGCCAGCAGCGTCTACCCGAATGTCCGCGAATGGACCTTCATGAACGAGCGTGAATACTTCCAGAACCTGGTCGCCAAGGCGGATGGGTTCTCCAGTCTGACCCTGACAGCACGCGATTCCGTCATCGGAGCGACGGAGGCAAGCTACAACTACGATTATGTCCTCCTGTTCCAGCATACCGACGCAGCTACGTTTCCAACCACCGCCACGGGAAACCTTCAGTTTGTTCTGGCACCCGACGCAGGCAATGTGTGGACGATCTTTTCGTGGAATGATTTCAGTACGTCGGAAGATGTGACCTGGAGCGCATTCAAGGGAAGGTTCGGCAATTGAAACGAAGACCGGCGATACGACGTTCCACCGTTCTTGCCGTGTGGGTGCTTCTCCTGCTGCCTGTTGGCTGTTTCAATCCGTTCGCTCCGGGCCTCGATAATTCTCCGGCACGATCTTCCTGTGACCCGACGACAGTCGACGGAATGTTCCAGTGTTTTCAAAACGCGTATTCCTTCCGTGACACTCTTGCCTTCGGCCAGTTGCTGGCAGGCGGCTTTGTGTTCGTTTACCGCGATTATGAAGTCGGGATCGATATCACCTGGGGCCGGGATGATGAAATCAGGGCAACATACGGGTTATTCCAGAACGTGCAGAGTCTCGATCTGATCTGGAACAACTATGTAACGCGGACTGAAACAGATACCAGCGCAACGGCGGTTCGCAGCTTCAACCTGACGGTGACATACAATCCCAGTTCGATTGACCGGGTTGACGGGTACGCCAATCTGACCATGAAACGGCCGGCTCCGGGAGACCCCTGGGCGATCACTCTGTGGCGTGACGAGTCGAATTTCTGACCATGAGTCTCTCCTATACCATCACGGAAAGTGTTTCCGGTTTCTCGCGGACGAGACTCTCGACGATTATTACGATCGTGACGATCAGTATCTCCCTCCTGTTCCTTGGAATGTTTACGATCGCCTCAATCCACACCTCCCGGTTTATTGAACTGCTCAGGTCGAAAGTCGAACTGGAGGCATTTCTCGAGGAGGGGTTGTCGGGAAGAGAAACTGCCGCGCTCCGCCGGATCGTCTCGGAAATGGATGGGGTCGAAACGGTCCAGATCGTTTCCAAGGAGGATGCGGCGGTGATCTTCGAGAAAGAGTTCGGGGAGAATATCCAGGACATCCTTGAATACAACCCTCTTCCCGCGTCGCTCCGCATCTCTCTAGCCGAAGGACATAAGACCTCCGCGCGGGCGCGGGAAATAGCGGCCGCCCTGGAAAGCATGAAGGGAATCGACGGCGTCCGCTACAGGAAAGAACTGCTCGAACTGATCGATACCCGCGCGGCCTCCATCAACAACCTGACTCTCGGCCTTGGCATTATCATCAGTCTCTCAGCCATTTTCCTGGTCTCCAATACGATCCGCCTGACAATCTTCGCAAAGCGTCATGTGATCCGAACGATGGAACTTGTCGGAGCCACGAGGGGCTTCATCCGGCTCCCGTTCCTCCTTGAAGGGATCATTCAGGGAATCCTCGGCGGTGTCGTGGCTTCAGGTCTCCTCTATTCACTTGTCGAATACGCCATGAGGCTGGTTTCGGTGGAGTTTGCCGGAGTGGTCCACA
>JAOUDE010000320.1 GCA_029859455.1 Ignavibacteria bacterium
ATATAAGGCAAGACATCCTGAGGAGGCTTCCTGAGGACAATCTGATCCACCCTGAAGATTCACTCGCGTTCAGATCGCTCGTCGGCGGGCCGGAAGTCGACCGGTACTGGTTCGAGATCGACACAACAGCGTTGTTCAGTTCCTCTGAGATCGACTCCGCAGTCACGGACACTTCCATCATCCGGACAGGGCTTGAGGACGACCGGCACTATTACTGGATGCTCCGTGCCCACAATGCAGCGGGCTGGGGACCGTTCACAGCAACGAGAACGTTCAAGATCGACATTCTACCGCCCGCTCCGGGTGCTCCCCTGCTGTGGCTTCCTCCCGACGGATCTGTTGACCAGCCGGTCAGCCTCTCCTTCCAGTGGACGGACGGAGCATCATCAGGACGCGTGACGCAGGGAACGATCAGGAGCAGCCCCCGGCAGGAACCTCCCGACGCCCTGTCGCTTCCGGCATCTACTTCTCGATCTTCAGAGTCCGTTCAGCATCCGGAGAAGCTTCCTTGAAACGAAAAAGCTTCTGCTTGTCCGCTAGGGAAGCTCCAGCAACGCGGGGCGGACGACACCCGTCCCGCGTATGTTCGTATCGCTCAGACTGTCATCAAGCCGGCGGGAGAGGCTCTGAGGTGAGAGGGACAGGCAGGGGGGAGCGGACATGAAGATCCCGCTGAGGGTACGGAATCTCGACTCCGTTCGCCCGGAATTTCCGGACGATCTCGCAGTTGATGTCCGAGCGGACTCTCGGGTGCCGCTTCGGGTCATTGATCCATACCCGGAGCATCAGGTTCCAGGCCGAGTCACCAAATCCCTTGAAGATGATATCGTGTTTGGGATCGTCGAGGACCTCCTCGTTCTCTTCTGCAATCTCCTTCAGGCACCGGAGGACCGTATCCAGGTCTGATGTATACGAAACGCCCACCTCCACTTCGAGGCGGATCTTGTGATCGGAGTGCGACCAGTTGATCACGGTACTGCTGATAAAGTCTGAATTCGGTACGATGATCGAGATATTATTGAGCGACCGGACAGTGGTCGAACGCATATTGATTTCCTGAACATCTCCCTCCAGATCGCCGACGGTGACACGGTCCCCCACTTTGATCGGTCTCTCGAACAGCAGGATTACACCGGAAATCCAGTTGGATGTAATATTCTGTAATCCAAATCCGATTCCGACCGAAAGAAAACCGAACACCACGAAAAGGCCAGTGACATCAAAACCGACAACCTGCAGGCCGATGATCAATCCTGCCATCAGGAGAAGGTAGTGACCCATCCGGAGGAGGGCATAGCGGAGTCCTTCCTCCAGACTGGTCCTCGAAAGGACTCTCCCCAGGAGCCGTTTGATCAAAATCCGGCCAAGCACTTCGAACATCAGGAGGACCAGAACGAACAGGATCAGAGAGGAAATCGTTACGGGAGTTTCCCTGATCACAAACAACTTGAAATTGACGATCTGTTGAAGCCACAGACTGATCTCTTCAAATTTCATCGATGCGCTCCTGCAGGGGTCATATCCAGTCCTTCTTTCTGAAATAGATCACCATCACGGCGGCGATGCCTCCCATCAGTCCGAGGACGAACGGGTACCCGAGGACCCAGTTCAATTCCGGCATATTAAAGGGGCTAGACTCCGGATTGAAGTTCATACCATAGATACCGGCGACAAAGGTCAACGGAATAAAGATCGACGCCATGATCGTCAGCGTCTTCATCACTTCATTCATCCGATTGCTGGCACTCGAGAGATAGATGTCCAGCATACCGGCCACCGTATCCCGAAACCCCTCGATGGTATCGAGAACCTGTATTGTGTGATCATGAACATCGCGCAGGTATGTCCGGGTGCTATCCGTCACCAGCTTCGTTTCTTCGCGCAGCAACGTGCTGACCATTTCACGGACGGGCCAGACCGCTCTCCGCAAAAAAACCATCTGTCGCTTTTGCTCCTGGATCTGGCGCAGCAGGTTGCGGTTCGGCTTCTCCATGACCTCCTCCTCGAGATCCTCCTGCATTTCTCCGAATTCCTCGAGCGTCCTGAAGTACCGATCCACAATCGTATCGATGATGCGGTAGAAGAAATAGTCCGATTTCTTCCTTCTGATACGACTCTCCTGACTCCTGATCCTCTCCCGGAGAATGTCGAATACGACGCCGGTCCGTTCCTGAAAAGAGAGAACGACATTCGGCAGAAGGATCAGGCTCAGTTGCTCCTGGATCACCTTCTTCGTGGAACTGTCGAACTCCAGCATCTTCAAAACGGCGAACAGATATTCATCATAGTCATCGACTTTCGGTCTCTGTCGCGTATTCAGGATGTCTTCGAGGACCAGCGAGTGAATGCCAAATCGCTCCCCGACCCTGGCCAGCAAGGCCGGATCATGAAGCCCGTCGATATTGATCCACCAGGTATCTTTCTTCCCGATTGAATCCGGAAGGTCACCGACATCGTTGTATTCCTGCTCTTCGCACTGGTCGGCGTTCCACCGAAAGGTCCGGATCCGGACTTTATCGACCTTCTTCTCACCCATGAAGATCAGTGATCCGGGTGCACTGCCCGGCCGTTTTGTTCCCTCGTTCTTTTTCGTTTCCATCGAGCATGAATATACGTCCTGATGGATCGAATAGCAAAGTAAAGGCCTCCGGTGTTCCGGAGGCCTCCTGTAACGGCCGAATGGTGAGATGTGCCTAGCGCATCAGAAGCAGGCGAAGAATAGTGGAGGACCCCTGCGTCGTCAGCCGTACGAAGTAGGTTCCGGATGGAGCGTTGTTGCTTTCCCAGACAACCTCACGGGTTCCTGCGGTCTGGTACTCATCCACAAGAGAGACTATTTCACGGCCAAGCATGTCGAACACGATGGCAGAGACATGGCCCGGATCGACGACCGTATAACGGATCGTTGTGGTCGGGTTGAACGGATTCGGAAAGACCGATGCGGCCGGATATTCAGCTTCGTATTCGGGATCCGGCAGTCCGGCATCCTGCCAGGCAGCTTCCACGCCAGGATCCCCTGAGGCATCGACCTGACAGGCAATAAGAACCGGATCGTAGCAGCCTGGCGGATCGAGAAGGGTTACTGTGTGTTCTCCGATACCGGCATTTCGGATCGCGAGTCTCCCGACAGAGATGGTTCCATTACTCAGCAGGGTGACTTCATGCGGATCTCCGTCCAGGCCGATCATCACAGTCTCACCTGCGTAGTCACCGGTGATTTTCACCATCGACTGCGCGGTCCCGCTCGTATTGCACTTTGCCTTGAAGAAGAAGATATCCTCACACGGAACAGAGCTTCCTCCATTACTGACCGAACCTTGTATCAGA
>JAOUDE010000321.1 GCA_029859455.1 Ignavibacteria bacterium
ATGAATCCTCCGTTACCGAATTGGTGTTCCTGTGGTCATCTCCTGTTTGTAGATCTTCCCCTGCTTCATCACGAACCTGACGCTTCCGAGGATCGAAATATCCTCAAGGGGATCTCCCTCCACGGCAATCAGATCAGCGTTCTTTCCGGGAGCGATGCTCCCGACCGTTCCATCGAGTCCAAGCGCCCCGGCGGAGACTATCGTTGCTGACTGAATCGCTTCCATCGGAGTCTGCCCTGCGCGGACATGAAGTTCAATCTCCTGGGCGGCGAGACCGTGGGGAAGCGTGATCATGTCGCTGCCAACCGCCGTCTTCACCCCTGCCTTCATCGCCTTCCCGATATTCTCCATCATCGCATCGAAATGTTCGAGGGAAAGGGCATACGCCTTCTTCCATCCCTCGGAAGCATCCCGGGGAGGTTCCTTCTTCAGTTCTTCGATGGTCCGGAGGGTTGGAACAAGGTACGTTCCATGCTGCTTCATCAGATCGATTCCTTCATCGTCGATGAAAGTTCCGTGTTCGATCGTCCTGACCCCCGCCCGGACAGCTGCCTTGATCCCTTCGGTTCCGTGTGCATGGGCCGCCACGTATTTGCCAAGCCGTGTCGCTTCCTCAACCGCAACGGCCATTTCTTCATCGGAAAAATGCTGCTGCCCGGGATCGTCGCCTGCCGAAAAGAATCCGCCTGTGGCGTAGAGTTTGATCCAGTCACACCCGAATTTGGCATCCCGTCTGACGGCCACCCTCATCTCCTCCGGCCCGTTGACAATATTCTCGCCGACCGACTCCCGCTCCGGTGCGACGTTATTATTGTCACCATGGCCACCGGTGATCGAAAGGAACCGGGCGGCAACGAGGACTCTCGGGCCGGGGAACCACCCGCGCTCGATTGCATCGCGAAGGGCCACCCCTGCATAGTTCGGTCCGCCACCACCAGGGTCACGCACCGTCGTAAACCCTGAGAGAAGAACCACCTCGGCGTTCTTCACTCCGGCAAGGGCGTTTCCTGCCGCGGAGCCGTCGCCACGAAATTCCGTGCCCCCGAGCAGGTGGCAGTGAAGGTCCAGCATTCCCGGAAGAACCGTGGCAGAAGAAAGGTCGATCACCGTCGCACCGGGCGGAATCACAATCGATTCTCCGACCGTGGTGATCACGCCGTTCTCAATAAGGACCACGGCGTCTCTCAACACTTCTCCCCGGTCAACATCGATTAGTCTGCCGCACAGGACAGCAGTCTGTTCCGCCGCTTCGGAGGTTGAAACAAATCCAAGAAAAAGGAAAAGGTAGCAGAGGGTTTTCAGGTTCACGGTGTCATTTCCGATGGTGAAGAGAGGGATGGCGGCGGTTCATTCATCTTGTTCCTCAGAAGCGAATAGCCGATCAATCCACCGACAAGACCGAACAAGGGGGCCAGAAACAACCAGATGAAGAGGTGTCCTATCAGGTCGATCAGAGAGAAATCACCCTGCCCTTCCATTGCATCATCAAAGGCCTCGAGAAACTCCGGAGGGAGCGCACTCCTGATATCGCCTTCCCGGAGGATTGACAACAATATCTCGTGGACCACATCACCTGCCACAAGCATGACGAGGCCGTACAGAATGGTACCGATCACGGCACCGGCAAGCCCGGAGAACACGCCGAGTTGAAGAGCATCCGTGCGGGAAACCTGGTACGCTTCATCGCCGAGGTCCTTAACGGCAAAAAAGACCGCAAGAAATCCACCGAGCATAACGCCCGCGCAACAGGCACAATTCAGAAATCCGAGGACGGGCAATCCGATCGTCGCACCGCTGATGGCACCTCCGAGGAGGGCATAACGAAGAATAGGCCTGCTACCCAGCAACAGGATTCTCCCTTTCCGAACGAGGCCACCGGATCAGCTCCGACGCAGCCCCGACTGCAACAGGGACAAGAGAGACCGCTGCCAGAAAACCGAACCAGCTTCCAGTCATCACACGTGTGACCACGCCGGGTTCATACAATCCAATATGTCCCGCCAACACGTCGGCCAGCATCGGGACCAGCGCCAGAATCATCAGCTCGCGGCCGATCCGGGCACTCATTCCTGCCGCAAGCGGATGTCCCGCCACCAACGCTCCTGCCAGAAACGCCAGATATACTCCCATGCACCTTGAGCAAACCGCTACCGGAACGCCGGCGAGGGCGACTGATCTGCTTTCGATCTGGTGACAGATGTGGCCATAGAATGAGACCAGCCGACCCCCGGCGAACTCGTGAAGCCAGCCGCCGGACAGCAACAGAGGTGCCAGAATGAACCCCAGGCACCACAGGAGGGCCGAAAGCACAATCGTCAGGTGGATCCGTCTGGTCAGGAGCAATTTCGTCTGCCGGGAGAAGTTCTGGGATGAAACCGGAGGTGCAGGAGCGACTGATACTGCGTGAACATACCGGAAAAAGACCGTATTGTCAAGGGTCTTATTGCATCTCACGCTCCGGTGGGGTATATTCAATCAACCAAATTCTTTGCGATCACCACCACTTCATGGCCAAAGCGAAAACCGTTCGCGTCCTCGGCACTGCATCGAATTTTCTGGCGCTTCCAAAGGCCTCCTCAACATTCGGGGACTCCCGAATCATCATCCTTCCAGTTCCCTACGAACACACCGTGAGTTACGGACAGGGAACGCGTTCCGGCCCGGGCGGTCTCATCAAGGCATCGCAGTATGTCGAATTCTACGATGAGGAATTCCGCCGGGAACTCTGTTTTGACAAAGGGATCGCTACACTTCCTCCCCTCCGGTTCGGGAAGAAGACGGAGAAGTCTGCCCTCGAGATGATCAGGAGTAATGTTACCGGGCTCCTTGCACTCGATAAGTTCGTCGTGACACTTGGCGGAGAACATACGATATCGCTCGCCCCCGTCACTGCGTACGCAGAACGGTATCCTGACCTTTCCGTCCTCCAGTTTGATGCCCATTCCGACCTGCGTGACAGCTACCAGGGAAGCAAATACAGCCATGCATGCGTCATGGCAAGAGTCGCCGAGGTGATCCCGCCGAATCGCATTGTCCAGGTCGGGATCAGGGCGCAGTCCGCCGAGGAGGCGTTGTTCATCGAGGACAGAAAGGTGAACACATTCTATGCCCATGAGATCCGGGGCGACAGCTACTTTACGGCGCCGGGGGGATGGCAGAGGGAAGTGGTCGACCGTCTCACCGACCATGTGTATATCACTTTCGACGTCGACGGGCTGGACCCGTCGATCATGCCGAGCACCGGAACACCTGAACCGAACGGACTGTTGTGGGCTGAGACGGTCGAGCTTCTGAGGATGGTCGGCGAGTA
>JAOUDE010000031.1 GCA_029859455.1 Ignavibacteria bacterium
GGCCTTGGTCGAAAGACACAATTCTGACTTCAAAGACTGGGAAAGTCCTGAAGCGGTATTCAGGTGTCAGAATTGTAAAGCGGAGTTTGGTAATATCCCTCCCGCCTTCCAGCGATGGCGGTTGGCTTGGCGCAATCCACCAGCGAATGAGCACAACGTCATTGCGAGGCCCGACCTCTTCTGTCGGGCCGAAGCAATCTGACCACGAGCGAGTCGTGGGCCCGTCATTGCGAGGCCCGACTATTCCCTGCACTACTTCATCAAGACAAGTCTCCTGGTTTCGCTGAAATCGCCTGCCTTCAACCGGTAGAAATAAACCCCGCTGGCCAGACTGCCGCCGTTGTAAGTGCAGGGGTTCTGATGCTTCGGTCTTAGCGTGCGAAGATCTGCGATGGATCCCGGAATGCCTTGAATTCCAGAGCGTTGCCCGAGGGATCGAGGAAGAACATCGTGGCCTGCTCTCCGACTTCGCCTTCGAACCTGATGTAAGGTTCTATGACGAAGCGAATCCCGGCAGCGATGAGCCGGTCACGCAGCGCTTTCCATTCAGCAAGGGAAACGATCACGCCGAAGTGAGGGACCGGCACATCGTGACCATCGACTGCATTCACATGAGAGGAAGGAGCCTCGCCGGCCGGCCTTCGGTGAGCAACGACCTGATGACCGAAGAGGTTGAAGTCCACCCAGGTTTCCGCGCTGCGCCCTTCGGGGCACCCGAGCAACTCTCCGTAGAACTTTCTCGCTTCCTGAAGGTCTCGGACCGGAAATGCCAGATGAAACGGACTGACCGTCAACGTGTCCCTCCTCCCGAAAATGGCGTCACTACGACTTCCGCCCCCTCTTCTTTTTCCCCTTTGCTCCCGGACTGCGTTTCTTTTTTCCGCTCTTCTCCTTGAAGAGGTCTTCCTGACCCTCTGGTTTCTTCTCAGCAGGTTTCGCGGGTGCCTCCATCTGGACCGGGACTGCCGTCGTCTCTTCGATTTTCGGTTCCTCGTCTTCCGGAATGACGACAGCGACATCGGAGATACTGTCACCCTGGTCAAGCCGGATCAGGCGGACCCCCTGAGTGTTCCTTCCAGCGGTCCTGATCTCGGACGTATGTTGACGGATGACGATGCCGTGGTCCGTGACGATCACAACGTCATCATGGTCAAGGACTTCTTTCACTGCGACCATTGGCCCCGTCCTGTCTGATGTCTTGACGGTGATGATTCCCTTCCCTCCCCGGTGGCTGATCCGGTATTCCTCGATCTCGCTTCGCTTTCCATATCCCTTCTCGGTTGCAACAAGGATCGTGGAGCTGTCCCGTCGCAGGGCGACGGCTCCGATCACCCGGTCACCCTTGCCAAGGCGGACCGCACGGACCCCTGAGGCGCTCCTCCCCATCGTCCGCACTTCGTTCTCATGGAAGCGGATCGCCATACCGTTTCGCGTTCCTATGACGATATCCTGCTGGCCGCCGGTCTTCCTCGCTTCGATCAGCTTGTCGCCCTTCTTCAGCGTAATGGCGCCGATTCCCGTCTTTCTGGGGTTGCTGAATTCAGACAGGGATGTTTTCTTGATCATCCCCTGCTCCGTTACCATCATGATGTTCAGGGCACCGTCGAAGTTCTTGACCGCTACATACGACGCGATCGTCTCGTCAGGAGACTTCGACACGAGGGTTGCAATTGATTTTCCCCGGGAAGTACGAGAGGCCTCCGGTATCTCAAAAACCTTCAGCCAGTAGACCCTCCCGAGATCCGTGAAGAGCATGATATATTCATGGGTCGAAGCGATAAACATCGCCTCGACAAAGTCGTCCTCGCGGATCGACGCACCCATACTCCCCCTGCCCCCGCGTGACTGCCTCCGATAGCCGCTGACCGGGAGGCGTTTCACGAATCCGCGGTGGCTGATCGTGATCACCACCTGCTCATCCGCGATCATATCTTCAACGGAGAACTCCTCTGCCTTGTAGACGATCTCGGTCCTTCGCTCATCGCCATACTTGTCCTTGATCTCCAGAAGCTCCTCTTTGATGATCTGCAACTGGAGCTGCTTGCTTTTCAAAATCGCTTTGAGCCGCTCGATCAGCTTGATCGTTTCCCGGTATTCCTGCTCGATCTTCTTTCGCTCCAGGCCTGTGAGCCGCTGAAGCCGCATGTCGAGGATCGCCCTCGCCTGAATTTCGCTCAACTTGAATTTCTTCATCAGGCCGACCCGCGCCGCTTCGGTATCCTTCGACGCCTTGATTAGCTTGATCACGGCATCGATGTTGTCCAGGGCGATGATGTAGCCTTCGAGGATGTGCGCCTTCCTCTCTGCCTCCTCCAGCTCGAATTTCGATCGCCGGACAACCACATCGTTCCGGTGCGCGACGAAATTCTCGAGGGCTTCCTTCAGTGTGAGCACCTTCGGGCGGCCGTCCACCAGGGCGAGCATGATGACCCCGAATGTGGTCTGCATCTGCGTATGCTTGTACAGGTTGTTCAGAATAACCCCTGCGTTGGCGTCACGCTTCAGGTCGATCACGATCCTGAGGCCATCACGATCGGATTCGTCCTTGATGTCGGAGATATCGTCCAGCTTCTTGTCATTCACCAGATTCGCAATCCGTTCGATCAGCCCCGCTTTATTGACCTGAAACGGAATCTCGGTAACGACAATCCTCTGCCTGTCACCTTTCCCGGTTTCTATGGTCGCCTTCGCCCTGACAATAATCCTCCCCCGGCCGGTCTTGTATGCTTCCCGGACCGGTTCATAGCCGTAGATGATTCCCCCGGTCGGGAAATCGGGCGCCTTCACGTACTTCATCAGGTTCTCGCTGGTCAGCTTGCTGTCACCGATCAGTGCGATGCAGGCATCGATCACCTCTGAAAGATTATGCGGAGGGATGTTGGTCGCCATGCCGACCGCGATCCCGCTCGCCCCGTTGATGAGAAGGTTCGGCGCACGTGCCGGCATGACGGACGGCTCCGTCAACGTGTCGTCAAAGTTCGGCACGAAGTCGACCGTGTTCTTGTCGAGGTCCTTCAGCGTTTCTTCGGCAATTCTGGAGAGCCGCGCCTCCGTATACCTCATGGCGGCAGCGGAGTCTCCGTCCACCGATCCGAAGTTTCCCTGTCCATCGACAAGCGTATAGCGCATCGAGAAATCCTGGGCCATACGAACCATCGTGTCATACACGGCGGAGTCACCATGGGGATGGTATTTTCCAAGAACTTCGCCGACGATACGGGCCGACTTCTTGTAAGCCCGGTTGGACGCAAGGCCGAGCTCCTGCATGCCGAAGAGCACTCTCCGGTGCACCGGTTTCAGTCCGTCGCGGACGTCGGGGAGCGCCCGCGCGACGATGACCGACATCGAATAATCGATGTACGAGCCCTTCATTTCTTCTTCGATATCGACAGGAATAATTTTTTCAGTAGGAGTTGCCATAAGGGAATTTTATCATTTGGTCATTTCATGATTGGATCATTGTTTGATCGTTCGCTCAGACGTCGAGGTTCCGGACATACTTCGCATTCCGTTCGATGAATTCCCGTCGCGGTTCGACAGCATCGCCCATCAGGATCGCGAATGTCCGGTCGGCGTCCGCCGCGTTCTCGATCGTTACCTTCAGAATGGTTCTCGTCTCCGGGTTCATCGTCGTCGACCAGAGTTGTTCCGGGTTCATTTCACCGAGACCCTTGAACCGGGAGATGGCAATGCCCCCTGCGGTCTTCACGGCTTCTTCCCCGCCATCCTCTTCAGCCGTTGCAGCGCCATCGGCCTTTTTGTTCTTCCCTCCCCCGAACCGTTTAATGACCTCGTCCCGCTCGTCTTCATCGAACGCATACGCCTCCTGCTTCCCCTTCTTGATCTTGAACAGGGGCGGCTGGGCGATATAGATATGTCCCAGCTCGATCAGCTCCTTCATGTGGCGGTAGAAGAGCGTAAGCAGAAGGGTGCGGATATGAGACCCGTCGACATCAGCGTCGCACATCAGGATGATCTTGCCATAGCGTACCTTCGCGGGGTCGAACTCCTCGCCGACACCTGCGCCGATTGCCGTAAAGATGTTCCGGACCTCCTCGTTCTCCAGAATCTTGTTCAGGCGGGCCTTTTCAACGTTCAGGATCTTACCCTTGAGCGGAAGAATCGCCTGAAACCTCCTGTCGCGCCCCTGCTTCGCACTGCCTCCCGCCGAGTCACCCTCAACGAGGTACAATTCACAGTGATCAGGATCGGTGATGGAGCAGTCGGCAAGTTTGCCCGGAAGCCCTCCGGACGACAGCGCGTTCTTCCTCCGTGTGAGATCCCGGGCCTTCCTTGCTGCTTCGCGGGCTTCGGCCGCCCGCATTGATTTCTCGATAATCCGCTTCCCGTCACCCGGGTTGTCCTCCAGCCAGGCCGTAATCGCCGGCCCAACCACGCTTTCGACGATACTCTTTACTTCGCTGTTCCCCAGCTTGGTCTTCGTCTGCCCTTCGAACTGGGGTTCGGGAACTTTTACACTGATGACACCGGTGAAGCCTTCCCGGAAATCCTCGCCTGTCAATTGCAGTTTTCCCTCTTTCAGGAGTCCTGCCTTGTACGCGTAGTTGTTGAGCGAGCGGGTCATCGCCGTCCGGAATCCGACGAGGTGCGTTCCCCCTTCATGGGTGTTGATGTTGTTCACATACGAGAAGATGTTCTCGGTGAATTGATTGTTGTAATGGAACGCCGCTTCGACGTCGACCGGCCTGCCGTGATCATCATCCCCGGCCCCCTTCGCAAAGAACGGTTTGCGTATCAGGGATGTCCGTGTCGCATCGACATACCGGACAAATTCACTCAGTCCTCCCTCGTAGTGAAAGGTCTCGTCTCTCTCTTCGCCTTCGCGAAGATCCATGATCCGGAGCGTCACTTCAGGGTTGAGGAAGGCGAGCTCGCGGAGGCGCTCCGCCAGGGTCTCAAAGCGGAACACCCTGTTCTTGAAGATCTCGCCATCGGGCAGGAATGTCACACTGGTCCCTGTCTGCCCCTTCTCCGTCTTTCCCACCACTTTCGCAGGGGCCACCGGTGTTCCCCTCCTGAACCTCTGCTTCCAGAGCTTCCCGCTCCGCCTCACTTCAACTTCGAGGTGCTCGCTCAGCGCATTGACCACAGAAACACCGACTCCGTGAAGACCGCCGGAAACCTTGTATGTCGCCTTGTCGAATTTTCCGCCCGCGTGGAGGACTGTCATCACGACCTCGAGTGCGGAGCGTTTCTCATCCTTGTGGATATCTGTCGGGATTCCCCGCCCATCATCATCAACGGTCACCGACCCGTCCTGATTGATGGTGACAACGATCTTCCGCGCGTAACCGGCGAGCGCTTCGTCGATCGAGTTATCCACCACTTCATAGACAAGGTGGTGGAGCCCGCGCGTGCTCACGTCGCCGATATACATCGCAGGCCTGCGCCGGACAGCCTCGAGTCCCTTGAGAACAGTGATATCCTTTGCGGAATATCCTTCTCCGTTCTTTCTCGACGCGTCCATCTGCCCGCGCCCGGCCGGCTTCTTCTTTTCCTTCGCAGTTACACTTTTTGCCATACGTTCATTCTTCTCTGTTTCAATGAAACCGAATATCCCTGACGAGTTTCTTTCCGGCGTGCTGCCGGACCTTCTCCAGGATCTGATTCTTCCTCAGCGCAAGCTCGTTTCTCCATGACGCTGTCTTCACATCGACAAACAATACACCGTTGACAATCCTCCGCGGAGTGGTTACGCTTGCGATCTTTTCACCCACAATCGATTCCCAGGAGTTCAGAACATCAAACTGCTGAATCCGCTTCGTCATTCCGAGCTGCCGGAAAAGAGACTGAAGCGCAGAGCCGATCGATTCGGGTGATGAACTCATTCCCTTATCCTGCAGGTTCCATCCTCGACAATAATCGTCCTGGGAGGATCGCCCTGAACTCCTTCACCATTGAAGAAGGGGTCGGTTGTTGCCGTGATGACCGACTGGCCGAGCGTGGAAACCAGGCGGATGATTCTGTCTGACCGTGCTTCATCCAGCTCACTGAAGAGATCATCCAGCAGGAGCACCGGCACTTCGTCCAGAGCCCCGGCCAGATATTCGAACTCCGCTATCTTCATGGCAAGGATCATGGTCTTGTGCTGACCCTGTGAAGCGTGATCCTGCGCGTTCATCCCGTTGATGCTGAGGAGAAGGTCGTCCCTGTGGGGCCCGACAAGGGTCGCTCCTCTGCGCCGCTCCTCTCTCTCCGTGCGGGCCAGCGCCATTGACAACATCTCTGTGAGAGCCTGCGTCCCGGGTTCATCCGGGAGCGTCGGAGTCGTGCGATACTCCATGGTGACTTCTTCATGATCCTGTGCGATTCCCCCGTGCACCCGAACGAATGCAGGCAGAAACTCGGTCACAAACTGACGGCGGCGATCGATAATCCTTGCACCTGTCCGTGTCAGGCTCTCGCTCCACGGCCTGAGCGTCTCGGTACTGACCCCCCCTCTTCCGCCTTTGCCTTCGAGGAGGAGCCTGTTTCGCTGACGGAGAACTCTTCGATACTCGAGCAAATCCTCCAGGTACGACCTGCTCCTCTGGGCCAGAACCATATCCAGAAACTTCCGCCGTTCGGCAGGGGCCCCGGCGGTAATCCGCCCGCTTTCCGGCGACAGAACCACAACAGGAAACCGTCCGATCAGGTGGTTCTGACGCTCAAGCAGGGATCGGTTGACTCCGATCTTTTTTTCTCCCGCCTCGCGATCGAACCGGATCAGGATATGCTCACGGGTACCCGACCCTGTCAGAAGGTCGCCTTCGATCTCGAACTCTCCGGCCCCCTTTCGCAGCGTGGTCAGATCACTCGCCGAGAAGAAACTCTTCGTCAATCCGAAATACGAGATCGCCTCGAGGATGCTCGTTTTCCCCTGGCCGTTTCCTCCGATCAGGAAATTAATCCCGGACCCAAACTCAACAACGCTGTCTCTGTGGTTGCGAAAATTCCTGACCCGTACACTGGCGAGATTCATACTTCGTCATAAAACGACGGCAGCCCCGCCGGACGACGGGGCTACGGTCATCAGTGTGTCATTGGCCCATTAATTCGTGAGCCTGACCGGCATCACCAGCATCAGAACGTCTGATCCGTTCTCCGCATCCGGCACAAGGAGTCCGGCGCGGGTCGGTGAGCTGAATCTGAACGAGACCGTTTCCGCCTCCAGATGCGTCAGCATCTCAACGACGTAATGAGCATTGAATCCGATCTCCATCTCACCGCCGTTGTAGCTGCATGGGACTGTTTCGTGAGCCTCGCCGCCGAAATCAACATCCTGAGCACGAACCGTGAGCGTCCCCTCCTTCAACCCTAATCTGATGTGGTGATTCGATGCGCTGGAATAGAGCGCCACGCGCCGGAGCGCCGAGAGTATCAGCTCCCGGTTCACGGACATCACCATTTCATTGTCTGTCGGAATAACACTCTCATAACTTGGATATGTCTCATCAATCAACCTGGAGAGGATCACATTCCTGCCAAAGGCGAACCGGATGAATTTCTCGCTGATACCAATTGTCGCAGATCCGCCTTCGAGTGTTTTCGAAAGAATCTGGAGTGCTTTCGCGGGAACGATAATATTCCTCTTCAGAGATCCTTTCGAGGCGAGCCTTCGTGTATAACGGACAAGCCGGTGCCCGTCCGTCGACACCGCCCGTAATTCATTCCCTTTTGATTCAAACAACACTCCCATCATTGCAGGACGTAACTCGTCTGTACTGACCGCGAATGTGGTATGCTGAATAATTTTTCTCAACTCCGAACAATCAACATCGACTTCTTCCCCTGCTTTGAATGCCGGGATCGAAGGAAACTCTTTTGCGTCCTCACCACTGAGATTGAACTCCCCGTTCTTTGTTGTAATCATCACCTTGTTTCTTGACTGGTCTGACGCTATCACAGGATTGCTGTCGGCCGGAAGCGCCCGGACCGTATCAATCATCCTCTTGGCCGGAATCGCTATCGATCCATCAGTCTTCCCCTTGACATCCATACTCGTCGTGAATGAAACCTCCAGGTCTGTCGCCGTAATGGTGAGATTGTTTCCACTCAGGTCAAAGAGGAAGTCTTCCAGGATCGGCGTTGGTGACTTGCTGGGAATGACACCACCAACCCTGCCCAGAGCTCGTTGCAATTCGGTTGTATCAGCGGTGAATTTCATTGGGGAGCTCCTTGAAGTATGCTAAAACGTTGAAATTTAACCATTTCCGGTGAGAAATGCCACATTCTGGAACTGCGTCATCCTTGCAATGTTCAATTCTGAGTCCGGAGTTTCCCTTAATCTCCGAACTCCGCGATGCGGTAGATAACAATATCTCTTAATCTCAAATAGTAAAAGAGGTTATAAGTGTGTTGACAACTGCCGGAAGAAAGGATTTTTGGTTCGGAACGAGCGACTCATGTTGTTCTTCCCGCAATCCAGCTCAAGTGACAGGTTAGGGGGAGTGCTGGTGGATAGCGGGATGGGCTGCCCACATCCAACCGTAGTATCGTTGGAATTCCACCTCCCTGTGAGAACTTCCAAACATCCTTCCCACAGCAATTCACACGTCATACCATCTCTCATGTGGATTCTCATCAAATCCTTCCAAGGAGATCAAGTTTGCGGCGGACCTGCTGGACATTGGCGTTGAACTTCTGATCGATCTTCATCTGATCTTCAACAGACTGGTAAGCATGAATGACGGTACTGTGGTCCCTTCCTCCAAAATGAAGTCCGATCGTCTTCAAGGAAGAGTTGGTCAGTTCTTTTGAAAGGTACATGGCAATCTGGCGGGCGGTGACCACCTCCTGCTTTCGCGTTTTTGCGCGGATCAGGTCTTCCGGCAGAGAAAAATACTCACAGACGACCCTCTGAATCTCTTCGATTGTGATGGGAGACCGGATTTCACCGACAACCGTTCGGACAACCTCGCGTGCGAGATCCACCGTTATCTGCCGGCCCTCCAGAGATGCTTTTGCAAGAAGAGAGATGAGGCAGCCCTCGAGCTCCCTGATGTTCGATGTGACATTGACAGCGATGCACTCGATAACATCCTGCGGAATATCAATTCCATCCTCTTCAGACTTCAGCCTGAGGATAGCGATTCTTGTTTCGAGGTCAGGCGGCTGAATGTCTGCCGTCAGGCCCCACTGGAACCGTGACAGGAGTCGGTCATCGAGCCCCTTCAGCTCCTTTGGCGGACGGTCGGAAGAAAGGACAATCTGCTTTCCGATCTGATGCAATTCGTTGAACGTATGAAAGAAATTATCCTGGGTCTTCTCTTTGCCTGAAAAAAACTGGATGTCATCGACGATCAGGATGTCCATGCTTCGGTAGAAGCTGGAGAAGTCATTGATTCGGTCGCTTTGGATTGCATCCACAAATTCTATGGTAAATTTCTCGCTCGAAACATAGATGACCCGCTTCGCCTTCTTTGTTGCGAGCGCGCTGTTCCCGATCGCCTGGATCAGATGGGTTTTCCCCAGTCCGGTTCCGCCGTAAATGACCAGAGGATTGAAGGAGGTTCCGCCCGGGTTGTTCGACACGGCGGACGCGGCGGCCCTGGCAAGCTGGTTACTCTCACCCTTGATGAAGTTCTCGAATGTATAGCGCTGGTTCAGGAACGTCTCAACGCGGACCACTTCTTTCTGGCTGCCTGATGGGGGGTCGGGGCCTCTGAATGACCTGGGCTGGGAGGGATAGGAAATCTCAGCCCTCGGTGGATCTGCCGCCATGGCCCGGTAATCAAACTCCAGCTCAGGCTCCTCAGTTTTGATGGAATACTCGAGGCTCGATTCGCGCCCGAGAACCCGGGAAACCGTCGACTGAAGAACCCCCTCGTAATGCTCCTCCAGCCAGTCGTAAAAGAACTGGCTCGGCACCTGGAGGGTGAGTTTCCGGCCGCTCAGCCCGAGAGGGTGTATCGGCTCGAACCATGTCTTGTAGCTTTGGGTGTTGACTGCTTCTTTGATGAGGTCGAGGCAGGCGGCCCATACAAATCGGGCCTGTTCTACCTCGGTAGGCTGTTGTTGCTGTGCTGTTTCCTGCATGCGGGATGGCGGAGAAAGTAGTGAAGTGGACCGGTTGCCAACATGGCGTCCACAAAGTTATCAACATCGACGAAGGGTCACTGAGACCGACACAACCGTAATCCAACTGTTATCAACAGACACGAGGATCCCTGGTTGGACCGTAAGCCCCTTAAAATCAATCGGTTACAAGAAATCGACTACTGGTTACCCACAGTGAGGCGTGCCCTTGAGAAGGATGCCCCGGAGGTTCCGGCTGGCGTGTTGACAAGTTATCAACAACGTGTCGCGTGGCTGACCCTGATGGATTATACTACACCGCTGGAATGATAGCAAGGGAAAAATCCAGTCCACCGATCTTATTCTTTTCTTGTTTGTCTCTCCCCTGTTTCGTACATTTTCTCTTACCTCAGAATGTGATTTTTTCGCTCCCCAGTCCTCTTCCGGGGGCGATAATTCCAGGATTTCCAAGTTTGATGAAGGACAGTCTCGATGAAGAGAACGTTTCAGCCGCACAATCGAAAGAGACGAAACGCCCATGGTTTTCGTGCAAGAATGGCGACCAAGAACGGCCGAAGGGTCCTTGCCAACCGCCGCGCGAAGGGTCGCCATAAGCTCACTGTGAGCGACGAGCGCTGATCGTTGAAGCATAGTGGTCAAGCCGGGAGTTCTTCGGGGTCGCACGGAGTTCAGGCTGGTCCTCACGCAGGGAAAGCGACTGTACGGGAAGCAGCTTCGGGCTGCGTATCTCTCTGCTGACGGACCGGGGGAACCGGCCAGGGTCGGGATTTCAGTTCCCCGAAGAATTGGAAATGCTGTAACCCGCAACAGAGCCAGGAGGTTGATCCGTGAAGCGGTGAGGGCTGAGGCGGCAGAAATCCTGGAAGACCTTCGTGACTCGGAATCCCGCATCGACATTCTCCTCAGCTTCTCGCCACCGAAGGATGTACCGCTCGACAGGATGTCCCTCCGAGACTTTCTACCCGATGTCAGAAAATTGTTCATGCTCATAGCCGACAGGACAATCCGAAGCAACAAATGAAACGCTTATTGATTGGAACCATACGACTGTATCAACTTACAATCTCGCCGTTATTCGCCGGATCGTGCCGCTTCCATCCCTCCTGCTCGCAGTATGCCATTGATGCGATGAACAAGTACGGTGCAGCCAGTGGGACCGTCCGATCAATCAAGCGGCTTTTCCGTTGTCATCCGTTTAACCCGGGCGGAGTTGACCCGGCCTGAATCAGCACCACCTGATCAGTTACTCTCACCAGACCTGAATCAAAGCAACAAATGGGAAAACAAGAAACATTAGGATTTATTCTTATCGGCGTCGTTCTGATCGTGTGGATGTGGATGAATGCTCCCCCGCCGCCTGAACCCGGAACCGGGGTCCAGGCTGACACGAGTTCAGAGCCGGCGAGCCGGCCTCCGGAACAACAGGTGCAGCAGCCCCCCTCCCCTGCCCGGCCGGCAACACCGACCATCGATTCTCTTGGCGTCTATTTTTCACACCTTGCCGAAGGCAAGGAAGCGACCATGACGATCAGGACCGATCTCTACACGGCCGAGGTAACAACGCATGGCGGCCAGCTGCGAAAGTGGGAGCTTTCAAACTTTGAGACATGGGACGGCTTCCCCGTGCAGATGGTTGATCCTGACTATGGAAGAGACTTCGCCCTGCTGTTTCTCTCCAGGGATGGAAAAGAAATACGGACGTCAAACCTTTTCTTCACCTCCAACTATCATCCCCGGGCGACCGTTGAGCTGAGAAACCGCGAGAGCCACACGGTGGTCTTTACCCTGCCGATCTCTTCCACCCAGAGGATCGTCAAGAAGATGACCTTCCGCAACGAATCGTACGGGTGCGACGTGGAGATCGAGCTCCACAACCTCGGTGACGTGATCGCGAACTACGAGTACCATGTCGTGTGGGAGTCGGGTATCCGTTACGCTGAGCATAACAGCGTTGATGAATCGTCCTATGCGACCTCGTATGTCCTGTCCGGTGGTGAGCTGATCGACATTGAAGCAGAGTCCTTTGAGGAGAAGACACGGAGAGACATCAACGGTTCGGTGGAATGGGTAGCCGCTCGCAATAAGTATTTTGCCGTCGCGATGATACCGGGAAAGAGCGAGAGTCAGGGCGCTCTCGTAGAGGGCCTCAAGGAGCACCGGCCGGACAACGGGGTCGTCGAACGGTACTCGCTGAATCTGAAGATGCCGTTCCGGGGGGCGCCCAGCGAAGGCGCTGAGTTGACGCTGTTTCTGGGACCGCTTGACTTCGATGTCGTCTCTGACTATGGAGTCGGACTTGAACAGATCATGAGCCTCGGCGCGGCCTGGATTATCCGCCCGATTTCGGAATACGTCATGCTCCCTCTCTTTGGCCTGATCCACTTCTTTATCCCGAACTACGGTCTCGTGATCATCGTTTTCTCGCTCATCATCAAGGTTGTCCTGCACCCGCTCTCGAAGACGTCGTTGAAGTCGATGAAGAAGATGCAGGCACTGCAGCCGATGATGACGGAGCTGCGCGAGAAACACAAGGATGATCCTGAAACAATGAACAAGGCAATCATGAATCTGTACAAGGAGTATGGTGTGAACCCGGCGGCGGGTTGCCTCCCGATGCTCCTGCAGATGCCGATTCTCTTTGCACTCTATTCCGTGTTCCGGTCAGCCATCGAACTCCGCCAGGCCGGATTCTTCTGGTGGATTACCGACCTCTCCGTCCCCGATGTGGCGATCAAGCTTCCGTTCACGCTCCCGTTGATGGGCACCGATCAGCTGAGCGGCCTTGCTCTTGCGATGGGAATCACGATGTTCATTCAACAGAAAATGACTGTGACCGATCCTCGCCAGAAAGCGATGGTCTGGATGATGCCGATCATGATGACTCTCCTTTTCAACAGCCTTCCATCAGGACTCAATCTGTATTATTTTGTCTTCAACCTCCTCTCGATTGGCCAGCAGCTCTGGATCAACAAGAAGGATGGGGATGAACCTCTTCGGAAAGTCCCGGCTAAGAAAAAATCAGGCGGACTGATGGGCAGGCTCACCAAGGATCTCCCGAAAGTCAGACGCTAGGGGCAACAACACTCTGCTTCGGCAGCGAGCCTGTGTGGACCCCGCACAGGCTTTTTTGTTGCTTGCCGATCGCCGGCAATCTTCGTAATTTTCGGATCGTCCTTATCGCCTGAGCCTCTGATGCAATCCAAACTCCAACGTGATGATACGATCGCGGCGGTTGCCACACCGCCGGGAACCGGCGCCATTGGAGTCATCCGATTGAGTGGCGAAAACGCCATTCAGATTGTATCGAGGATGTTCCGCGGGCATGTCAATTTGGCCGACGCAAAGGGGGGCACGGTTCATTATGGCAGAATTGTTGGAGCAGGTGGAGAAACAGTCGACGAGGTTCTTGTAAGCGTTTTTCGGTCGCCGA
>JAOUDE010000032.1 GCA_029859455.1 Ignavibacteria bacterium
GCCGTCACGTTTTCCGGTTTTCATCGTTCCGCCGGGAGTCGAATCCCGCTCGAGGACGACGACATCCCGCCCGTTCCGCGCAAGCCACCAGGCCACGCTGAGTCCCGATATCCCTCCCCCGATCACGGCGATGTCGGTTTCTGCTCTCAACCGCGCACCTTGGTCACGACGAGGTCGGCCAGCGCCTCGATAAAGTGCCTGTTCGTATTGAGGGCGGGCATCATATCATAGTGCCGGATCCCGAGGATCTTCGCCTCCTCCTTCGCTTCAATGTTGATTTCATGCAGCGTTTCGATATGGTCTGAAACGAATGCCAGAGGAACAACAATCACGTGCGTTGTTCCCTCGCGGGCGAGTCTTTCGATGCTTTCATCAAGCGAGGGCTCGAGCCATTTTTCAGGACCTACTTTACTCTGGTAGCACAAACTGTGCGCCAGTCCGAACTGCCCTTCCTTCACCACGGACTCATACGTTTGAATCACATGACGTTGATATGGATCCCCTCGCTTGACCAGTTTGACCGGCGTCCCGTGAGCGCTGAACAGAAGATGGACTTTTTTCCGATCCACCGATGGAACACGCCTCAACGCAATCCCGATATTCTCGACCAGTGATCTGATAAACGACGGATGGGTCGAATACTCCTCCACCAGATCGTACCGCAGGGCGCTCAGCCCATTCGTTTGAACCACCCGTTCCCATTCGTGCAGACTCGAACCTGTTGTTGCCACCGAGTACTGAGGGTAGAGCGGAAGAAGAACAACCTGTTCGATTCCTTCATCGGTGACCTGCCGGATCACTTCACTTGTGAACGGACTCCAGTATCGCATGGCGACGAACACCTTTGCATCGATCTCCCTGCGCAATCGCACTTCGAGGGCGGCTGCCTGGCGCCTCGTCATCCTGAGAATCGGCGACCTTCCTCCGATCTCTTCGTAATGCTTCCGGACGTACGGGCCCCTTCGCCGTGAGATCAGACGTGCGAGAGGCTTCCGAAAAAGAAACGCGAACGGGAGGTCAATGATATCAGGATCGGTGAACAGGTTGAAGAGGAACGGTTCGACACTCTCCAGAGAGTCGGGGCCTCCAAGTTGAAACAGCACGACGCCGATCTTCCTGTTCATGCTGCGATCCACTCTCTGGGGTGCCTGAGGATCTCCAGAAGCTCCTCCTCCTTTGAGCCGGGTTCCGGGGTATGATCATATATCCACGAAACGAGCGGCGGAAGTGACATCAGAATCGACTCAACACGGCCGTTCGTTTCGAGCCCGAACGTGGTTCCGCGGTCATAGACCAGATTGAACTCAACATACCGTCCACGCCTGATGAGTTGCCAGGTCCGTTCTCTCTCTCCATACGCCAGCCCGGCTCGACGGCGAACGATCGGAAGATAGCTGTCAAGAAACGCATCCCCGATTCCCTGCACAAACCGGAAATGTCTATCCGGATCGCCCTTCAGATAATCAAAGAATACTCCGCCGACTCCGCGCGCCTCACCCCTGTGTTTCAGATAGAAGTACTCATCACACCATCGCTTGAACTTCCGGTATGATTCAGGATCTGATGCGTCACACACATTCCTGAGGACGGTATGAAAATGAACCGCGTCTTCGGTGAAGCAATAGTACGGGGTCAGGTCAGTCCCCCCCCCAAACCAGGCGGATCCATCCTCCATCTCGAAGTACCGCAGGTTTGCATGAATGGTGGGAACCCACGGGTTCCGGGGATGAAGGACGAGAGAGATCCCCGTCGCATAAAATCCTGTCGGACTCGCGTTGATCCGGCGGGCAATGGTTTCCGGGAGTGTCCCGAACACCTCAGAGGTATTGACTCCTCCTTTTTCGAACACTTCGCCGTTCTCCATGACTCTTGAGACCCCGCCGCCGCCGCCCGGTCGCTCCCACCCGTCCGTCCGGAATCCTCCCCCGCCATCCGCCTGTTCGAGGCCTTCGCAGATCCGCGCCTGCAATTCCTGAAAATACCGGTTCGCCTGTTCCTTTGAAAACTGAGTTGTCATCGGCCGGAACGGATCCTTGCACTTTCTTCCTTGACCGAATCAACGAACGCCCTGGCGTGGGCAACCGGAACCCCGGGAGTAATGCCATGACCCAGGTTGAAGACATGACCTGGCTCCTGGCCGAACTTCCGGAGAACAGAACGTACCTCCTCTCTGATCCGCTCCGGAGATGCGTAGAGGACCGACGGGTCCAGATTTCCCTGGAGCGCGACCGTTCCTCCGATCTCCTCCCGTACCGTCCCTATGTCAACCGTCCAATCCAACCCGACAACCTCTGCTCCGATCTCAGAAAGCTCCTTCAAAGCATGATTTGCTCCTTTTGAAAACAAAATCACCGGTGACCCGTTCTTATCCATCCTGGAGACAATATGGTGGAGCCACTCAAGCGACCATTTCCGATAGTGATCCGGGGCGAGGAGTCCGCCCCACGAGTCAAAGATCTGAACAGCATCCGCTCCGGCGGCCAGTTGGGCCTCGAGGTAGTAGCGGACTGATTCTGCGAGCTTCTCAAGCAACGAGGTGAATGTCGCCGGATCGTCCAGCATCATTCTCTTGGCCTGTGGAAAATCCTTCGATCCACCCCCGTCAACCATGTAGGCGGCGAGTGTCCAGGGTGAACCGGAAAAACCGATGAGCGGAACCCTGCCGTTGAGCGCCTGCTTCGTTTGCTTCAACGCATCCATCACATAGCGGAGCGATTTCTCCGGATCCTGCACCTTTAGAGATTCCACATCATTCCGGGTTCTGAGTGGTCTCGGAAACCTGGGCCCCTTCGATTCTTCCATGACCAGCTCCATCCCCATCGCTTCCGGTATCACAAGGATGTCTGAGAAAATAATCGCGGCATCGACGCCGATAATATCCACCGGCTGGATCGTTACTTCCGCGGCGAGTTCCGGTGTCTTGCAGAGGGTCAGAAAGTCGGTTCCCGCTCTGACTGCGCGGTACTCCGGAAGGTAACGCCCCGCCTGGCGCATCATCCAAACAGGAGTTCGCTCAACCGGCTTCCGGAGACATGCATCGAGAAACAGCGTATTCATCATCTGGTTTTCTGATAGTATTGTTCGATTGCGGCGGCAAGACCTTCTGCCGATGAATGTGACGCGATGATGGCGGGCAACAGACCCTCGGAGGTGACCGCTTCCGCGGTTGTTGGTCCGATCACGGCGATGACCGCCCTCTTGTCCTCCCCAAAGGAATTCCGTCGATCGATCAGCTGCAGAAATCGCCGTACCGCCGAGGGGCTGGCAAATGTGACCACATCGATGGCATTCTCCGCAAAGAGGCGCTGTACCCGGTTCACGGTCGGCGGTGTTGTATCGACAGTCCTGTAAACCGGCACCGTATCCACAACGGCACCGTGCTGCGCAAGGACCTCACTCAGGATCCCGCGGCTCCTGTTTCCGACAGGGAGAAGAAAACGCTGACCATTGAGGTCTGTTTTCGTCAGGAATCGCGCCAGCCCGTCAGCCGTCGCCTCCTCACCGGTCACCGTTTCTATCCCTCTGTTCTTCAGCGCCGTTGCTGTCGTATCACCCACTGCATACCAGTGGACCGCCTGCCAGTCATCCCTCCCCAGGCCGAGATGAGTACCTCTCTGAAACAGGCCCTCCACCGCGTTCGTGCTGGTGATCGCGATCGCATCGTACGTGGCGATCGTTTTCAACAGGTCGTCACAGCGGCTCCATGACTCGGGTGGTTCAATAGCAATCACCGGAAAAAGAAGCGGTTCGCCACCGCGCTCGAGAATCTCATCCGCCAGGGCGGATGACTGGCCAGCCGGTCTCGTGATCATGATCCGGCGGCCGCGCAACCCCTGTTCGCGCTCTCCGCTCATGATGGACGAGGAACCGGGGGATTCCTGCGGATCTCGTCGAGAATGCGGGTTGCTCCGCGTTCGCGGAGTCGCGCCGCCAGCGCCACGCCGATCTCCTCAGGCTTTTCCGGATTACCTTCCTGCGAATCCCGTATCAGAGTCGCGCCGTCAAGACTGGCAACCACCGCCTCAAGGGTCAACCGATCTGCGTCACCCGTTGCAAGGGCTCCGATCGGGACCTGGCATCCTCCTTCGAGTGACCGGAGGAGCGCGCGTTCCGCTCTCACAGCATGGCCCGTTGTGACGTCGTGCAGACTGCCGATCAGTTCTTCTGTTTCCGAATCATTCTGACGAATTTCGAAGGCGAGGGCTCCCTGACCGACGGCAGGGAGAATCACAGCCGGGTCGACATACTCACCAACTCGTTCGACAAAACCGAGGCGCCTCACGCCGGCCGCGGCCAGCAGCATCCCACCCCATGAGGAACTATCCAGCTTTGCCATCCGGGTCTGGAGATTCCCCCGGATATCCACTGTCGCAAGAGAAGGCCATTGGTGGAGAAGCTGTGCCTGTCGCCGCAGGCTTCCGGTCGCCACAACACTTCCCGGTTTCTGGCCGGCCAGTGTCCGTGCAGTATTCCCGGGATGGGGAATAAACACATCTCTGACATCTTCGCGGGCCGAAACGGCTCCGATTGTCAGCCCTTCCGGAAGGAGCGTGGGAAGGTCCTTCAGAGAGTGCACAGCCACATCCACCGCACCGTCAAGCAATGCGTGTTCGATCTCTTTCGTGAATAGTCCCTTGTCCCCGATCATGGCGAGGGGTGAATCAAGGATCCTGTCGCCGGTCGTCCTGATCACCTGGACGGTGACCCGGAGTCGCGGAAATCGTTGTTCAAGACACTCCTGTGCCCACCGGGCCTGCCAGAGTGCCAGCTCACTTCCCCGCGTACCGATCCTCAGTGTACCGTTCTTCATCTATTCGTCGTAGTCCTGACGGCCGAGACCGAAGATCTCCCTCAGTGCGTGGATATGCTCCAGCACTTCCCCCCTGACGGAGCCGTTTTCACTCTGCTGCTTCAGTGTCATGATCGGCTGATGAAGGATCTTCTTCACGATTCGTTTCGTTACCAGGTCGACCAGCTCCCGATCTTCCGCATTGAACCTGTTGATGTTCTTCTGCACCTCTCCCGAACGGATCGACTCCACGGCCGTGAGCAGCTCCTGAATCGTCGGCCCGACCTGAAGCGAGCTGTACCAGGAGACAAAGTGTTTTACCTCTTCTTTGACGATTGCCTCGACCGAGGGAATCTCATCTGCCCTTTTCCCCAGATTTCTGTTCACAACGGTCCCGAGCGAATCGAGGTCGTACAGAAACACATTGTCGACCCTGCGCGCCTCCGGATCGATGTTCCTTGGGACACCAAGATCGATCAGGAACAGAGGATCCCGCTTCCTGATCTTCATCGCCCGGGCGACCATTGCCGCGTTGATGACAGGACCTGCGGCAGTCACTGACGTTATTGCAATGTCCGCTTCCGACAGGGCCGCGTCGATCTGGCCGAACGGTACGACAATTCCTCCATGGGTCGAAACAATTTCCTGTGCCCTGTCTGCCGTCCTGTTGGCCACCTTGATCCTGCTGATCCCTTTGCTGATCAGGTGTCTGAGTGTCAGCTCGCCGGTCTTACCCGCTCCCACCAGCAGGACCGACTTCGTCGAAAGGTCATCAAAGATCTTGTTCGCAAGTTCCACCGCCGCGTAGCTCACTGAAACGGCACCCTCGCTGATCGATGTTTCTGCGCGGGCACGTTTGCCAACCCGGAGCGAATGCTGCATCAAACGGTTCAGGACCGGTCCGAGCGTCCGTTCTTCCCTTGCGAACCGGAATCCTTCCTTTACCTGGTTCAGTATCTGTATGTCCCCGATCACCATCGAGTCGATCCCGCCCGCCACTCTGAACAGATGTGTCAGGACCTCCTCGGAATCCTTTGCGACAAAATGATCGGGGCTCACCGAACCGCCTGCCCCTTTCATCTCGATCAGGAATCCGGAGAGGTCTGCGGCTCCTGCATGACCTCGCGGGTTCGCTGCATACAGTTCGGTCCTGTTGCAGGTGGAAAAGAGCATGCACTCGCGAAAGAACTTCCCTTTCAGCCGGTGGACACTGCTTCGCGCCTCCTCCTCGGAGAACCATATCTTCTCCCGTACCTCGAGCGGCGCGGTATGGTGGTTTATGGAGAGTGAGAAGAGATCCATCTCATTATTGAAAACTGTGAAAGGTATCTCCGAACGCGTTAATGATGCTCATCTCGAGCACAAGGCATCCGAATGCGAGCAACGAGAGAATGATCGTTTTTCGACCCTGCCATCCGAGCGCCTTATTTGCTGTCAGCGCCGCTGCATACAGCAACCAGACAAGCATGGTGCCAATCAGCTTCCCGTCCCAGAGGGAGAATGAGGGGAAGGCCCGTGGCAGCCAGATGGAGCCGATGAGAATTGCCGTCGTCACCATCAGGAAGCCGAAGACCATCGCCTTGTAACTCATTTTCTCAAGTGTCTCGAGATTCGGCAGGCGCGAGTAGATCAGGCCGAGATTGGAAGTCCTGATTTCCCTGTAGAGCAGCAGGTAAAGGAACCCGTACACGGCAGAGAGAGAGATCGCCGTGTATCCCAGCAGGGCGGACGTCACGTGAAAGCCAAGCAGGTTGCTTCGGAGAATAGGATCGAGCTCACCCGGATCCCGGATGAACGTCGAAGAGGTGACCTGGAACAACAGCGCGAGCGAAAGGATAAAGAAACCGGTGCTGGACGTACCGGTGCGCATCTCGATGTACAGGTACGCCACTGAGATGCAAAGAGCGAGCATGGTCATGATTTCGAAGACCGTTGTCACCGGAGGATGATCGAACGCGGCAGTCCTTAATCCGACATACAGGAAATGGAGCAGGACGACAGTCATAAGCGCCCGGGGGGCCAGCTCTTCAGCCTTGCGGTTACCGGCAAAAAAGGCCCGACCGTAAAGAATAATAAGCATCGCGTAGGCGAGTGGCATGGCGATGACGAGAACATCAACAGCAGGGGTGAAATTCAAGACCTATGGCCTGTCTGGTTGGTGAACGGTACTCTGAAAATATACAAAATTGAGAGAAGAACATGAAATGGAAGGAACCGCCGGGTGGTCTCGGCCGGCTGAAGAGAAGGCGGGACCGATCACCCCGCCCTCTGTGATAAGGAGCTATTCCTCGAGCGTTGAGAGATTCCCCGGATCTTTCCCGAGGGCTCTGGCCTTCAGGACCCGCCGCATGATCTTGCCACTGCGTGTCTTCGGAAGCGAATCAACCACGGTGATCTTCTCAGGTTTCGCGATCGGGCCGAGTTCGTGGGCCACGTGGCTCCTGAGTTCATCCGTCAGATGATCTCCGGGACTGTTCCCCGCTCTGAGAATCACATACGCGTGGATCGCATTCCCCTTGACCTCATGGGGCAGGCCGATCGCCGCAGCTTCCGCCACCATCGGATGCGAAACGAGTGCGCTTTCGATCTCGGCCGTCCCGAGTCTGTATCCCGATACTTTAATGACATCATCAACCCGTCCGATCACCCAGTAGTATCCATCCTCATCACGCTTCGCCGAATCTCCGGTCATGTAGGATCCGGGGAACTGGCTCCAGTATTGTTTGATGTACCGGTCAGGATCATTGTACAACGTTCTCATCATCGAAGGCCACGGATTCCTGATGACCAGATATCCTTCCTCATTCGGTCCAACGGACTGCCCTTCCTCATTCACGACATCCATGATGATTCCGGGGAACGGCCTTGTTCCTGACCCCGGTTTCAGCGGAACACAGGGCATCGGAGTGATCATGAACATCCCTGTTTCGGTCTGCCACCACGTATCCATGATTGGACACCGCTCTTTCCCGATCACCGTGTGGTACCACTTCCATGCCTCCGGGTTGATCGGTTCACCGACTGACCCGAGAATCCTTAGGGAGGAGAGATCATGACGATTGGGCCACGCATCACCGAACCGCATTAATCCTCTGATCGCGGTCGGAGCGGTATACAGGATGTTGATCCCGTATTTCTCGATCATCTGCCACCAGCGGTTCGGATAGGGGTAGTTCGGCGCTCCTTCATAGAGAAACGAGGTCGTACCGTTGAGAAGCGGTCCGTAGACGATGTAGCTGTGGCCGGTGATCCAACCAGGATCTGCGGCACACCAGTACCGATCCTCTTCATGGATATCAAACACATACTTCAATGTCGTGTAGGTTCCGACCATGTAACCGCCATGCGTGTGGAGGATCGCCTTCGGCTTCCCCGTGGTCCCGGAGGTGTACAGAAGAAAGAGCGGGTGCTCGGCATCCACAACTTCGGCGGGACAGTCATTCCCGGCAATCGGCAGTGCCATCAGTTCGTGGTACCACATGTCACGACCGGCCTCCATCTTCACATCGTGGCCTGTCCGTTTCACGACGACCATGCTTTCGACGGTCGCCGCGCGCTGCAGCGCCTCATCGGCGATATCCTTCAGGGGAACGACCTTCCCCCGCTGGTACGCGCCATCACAGGTAATCACAAGCCTGGAAGCACTGTCATCGATCCGTTCAGCCAGCGCTTCAACCGTAAACCCTCCGTACACAACGGAGTGAATCGCGCCGATCCGCGCGCAAGCCAGCATGGCGATCGGCAGTTCCGGAACACGCCCCATGTAGATCGTCACCCGGTCACCCTTCTGGACGCCGAGACTCTTCAGGACATTGGCAAACTTGCACACCTCCCGGCGGAGAGCAAAATAGGAATAGGACCGGAAGTCGCCGTTCTCTCCTTCCCACAGAAACGCAAGCTTGTTCCTCCGAGCGTTTTCGATATGTCGATCGAGGCAGTTGTAGACAATGTTCGTCGTTGCTCCGGTGAACCACTTGAAGAACGGTTTGCCCGAATCATCCAGCACCGTATCCCACTTCCGGAACCAGTGCAGTTCCTCCGCTTCCTTTGCCCAGAATTTCTGATTGTCACCCTCCGCCTCGGCAACCATCGCGTTCCAGTCCTTCACACGGGCACGCCCGATGACCTCTGCCGATGGACGATACATCTCTCCCGGAAGTTCTTTCTTCTGCATGACACAATTTCCTTCAGGTTATGGTTCAGAAATCGATTCTGGTTGTCAAACGGTGAGAAACTCCGGACTGCGGGATGGTGATCCCGGAACGGAACACTAATTCCTCAGAAATGAAAAATCCTGCACATCTCCTGTGACCGAGAGCATTGGTTCGAACAGGATATGTCTGTACTGAAGATCCGTAACGCTTCGGGAGAGGCGCTGGAAACCGGCTAATCCGGAAACAAGATATGTGGCCTGAAGGATCAGCTTCCAGTCATCGGAAGTACCGCTTCCGAGTCCGACCATATGTTGAATTTCAGAGCGTTCCGCTTTGGAGCTCAATTCCTGATGAACAGATTCGGCCAGCCTTTTTTCCTTCTGGAGGAGTTTCTCAAGAAGCTTGACATCATATTTCTTCGTTTGATTTACCGCCGATGAGTAACTCACCCGCGCGCGTTCACGGCCGTCACGTTCTCCGCGTTGTTCCCCCTCCTCCGCAAACAGCTGGGCGATCCTGCCGTCAAGGACAGACATCGTTACGGTCCACCAGCGCGACGCGGCAAGTTTCTCCAGTGCTTCCGCGATCGGCTCGCGAAAACGGCTTGCCAGCTCCAGAAGAGCTGTTTTCCCCCTGGCAACGGTTCCGAACTCCATCGGAAGCACGATGCCGTGGGCACGCAACTCATTCAGGATGCTTTGATGGACGCCATGAAGCTGAAGTGACTCCGCCTTTCCGAGGAGCAGGATCCCCTTCCTGCTCACGTTCATCTCCTTCTGGTTGATCTTACTCAGAAAGAAACGAAGATCCTCAGCATCAACAGCAAATGCGAATTCCTTCCCGTCGACACCTTTTTCCTCCAGCATGAACGGATACTCACACGGCGATTCTCCCGGAGGAAGCGACATCACCCCGTGAATATACAGATACTCATTATCATCTGTTCTGAACAGGATCCTGGATGGACGTCCGCCTTCCCCCGGTCCCACATCAATGGGACGCTTCGGCTCTTCTTTTTCAGTCTTTTGTTCAGGCTCCGGCGGAGGATGTGCTCCCTCATCAGTGGACCGATCCCGGGAGGTCGGCTGCGGAACAGCATCCTCAGGGCCGGGTCTCACGCCTTCCCGCTCAAGTTTCTCGAGGTACTCGTTCTCCACACGCCGCGCAAGCTCTTCCAGACGGGAACGAAAATCCGAAACTTCCTTGACCGGCGAACGAGCGTCCGGTTGTTCTACCACTTCCTCATGATCCGGTTCCTGAGGGGGGTCGGGGTCCGCCTGCTTCGGCACCTTTGCCTTGACGATTTCCGATTCACCTACCTCGGTATCCGAGAGCTCCGGCTGAACAGGCTTCCGGGGGATACCGGTAGCAACAGGCGGATCAGGTTCCTCGATGGCGGGCAGATCAGGTTCCTCGATGGCGGGCAGATCAGGTTCCTCGATGGCGGGCAGATCAGGTTTCTCGATGACCGGTGGAGCTGGCTCCTGCAGAACGGCAGGACGGGCTGCTGTTTCACTCGACGTTACGGGAGGTTGACTGACAGAGACGGCAGCATACCTCTCGACGACCTTCTCGAAATCGCTGACAAGATCGTTGACAAGCTGTTCGATCGGGTGTTCCGTCATCTCCCCCAGCATGCGCTTCAGGGTTCCCCTCTCACTCAACCGTGTGAGAAGTTCGTCCATCAACAACTCCGCAATCTTCTCTTTCGAGCGATCCTTCATCAGATCCCTGTGATGAGACATTACCGGCAAGCAGCAAGATAATCAAATCGAACGGAAAAATCAAAAAGAACGCTCCTTTCGGTCACCAATGTCAACACATCGGTGAATGCCGTGAAAGAGATTCATTTGACACGCGATCTCATTTGATTTACCTTCACATATGGTTTCCGTCTCCCTCACACGCAGACTATCGCTTTTCATGGCGGGACTCTTTTTGTTCGCTGCTGCGGTTCAACACAACGACCCCGACCCGGTCAGGTGGGGCGTCCTGTATGGTTCCGCAGGAGTTTGTTCCTTCCTGTACTGGAAGGGACTCCGCGTACGGTTTGCCGTCTTTGCACTCGCTCTTCTCTCGTTCACCTGGGCGCTGGCACTCGCCGTTGGAGAACTTCCTGCCTTTCCCCCGGTCGGAGAACTGATCGGCCGGTATGCAATGAGCGGGAGCGATGTTGAGGTCATTCGGGAAATCGGCGGCCTGGTCCTCGTGAGCATCTGGATGGCGGTCATCGGTCTGAGGGAAGACCGGAGTTCACATACGTGATGCGATGACATCCGGTCATTTGCATTTCCAGGTCCGGTTGAGTACATCACAACGTTGATAAAGTTGCCGTTATTTGATATTTTGCCATTGTTCTTGCACATTGGCCACACGCTGCTGATCCCACTCAAAGAACGTGAACTACCAGGTGATCCCTTTCGGCATGAACGATCGGAAAAAGCGGGTCCTGTTCATTTGTGGTTCCATGAACCAGACGACCCAGATGCATCAGATCGCAACGGAACTCCCGGAATGCCAGGTGTTCTTTACACCCCACTATTCCACGGGAATGATGGATCTTCTGCGCAGGCTGAACCTTCTCGAGTTTACCATTCTTGGCAACCAGTACTTCGAAAAATGCACTTTGTATCTGCGGAACAACAACCTGCCGGTCGACCTGAGGGGTGAACGCCATGATTACGACCTTGTGGTGACCTGCTCCGACCTCGTCCTGCCCGGCAATATCCGTCACCGGAAACTCGTCCTCGTTCAGGAAGGAATGACTGACCCCGAGACCTGGCTGTACCGGCTGGTGCGCCTCTTTCCGCTGCTCCCGCGATGGCTCTCCGGCACCGCAGCGATGGGAACCTCGAACCAGTTCGAGCGGTTCTGCGTTGCGAGTGAAGGATACCGGGACCTGTTCGTCCGCAAGGGGGTGGATCCGGAGAAAATCGTTGTGACCGGAATCCCGAATTTTGATAACTGCAGTGCGTACCTCAACAACTCATTCCCGCATCATGATTTTGTCCTTGTCTGCACTTCTGACACTCGGGAAACGTACCAGTACGAGAACAGAAAGAAATTTATTCTCAAAGCAGTTGAGATCGCCGGCACACGTAAACTTATCTTCAAGCTGCACCCGAATGAGCAGAAGGAACGGGCAACCCGTGAGATCCGCCGCCACGCACCTGGAGCCCTCGTCTACACGGAGGGAAATACCGAACAAATGATCGCGAACTGCACCACCCTCATCACCCGGTTTTCATCGACCGTCTACGTCGGCCTTGCTCTCGGGAAAGAAGTCTACTCCGATTTCAATGTCGATGAACTCAAACTGCTCACTCCGCTGCAGAACGGTTCAGCAGCCCGGAATATCGCCACCGTCTGCAGGCAGATGCTCGGCACTGATTCGCTGGCTCGGGGGCGACGAGGGAAGCGTCATTCCTCCCCGATCCGTCGGTACGCTGAGGCTCTCTTCCCCCGGCTTTCGACGTGAAGACTGTCATCATTGTCCAGGCCCGGACCGGTTCCAGTCGACTCCCGGGAAAAGTTCTCCTTCCGCTTGCAGGGAAACCTCTGCTCCAGCGACAACTGGAACGGATCATGGCTGCTGCCACCGTCACAAGACTCGTCGTTGCGACAACGACGGAGGCTGAGGATGAACCGGTGAGAGCCCTCTGCCAGAAGCTCCACGTCCCGTGTTACAACGGCCATCCCACAGATCTTCTTGACCGCCATTACAGGGTCGCCCTCGCTGAACAGGCAGACGCGGTTGTGAAAATCCCTTCCGACTGTCCCCTGATTGATCCTGATGTCATCGACCGGGTCCTCCGGAAGTGGGACGGTGATCACGGTGAGATTGATTACCTCAGCAACCTCCACCCTGCCACCTATCCTGACGGAAATGATGTCGAGGTTCTTCACGTTTCTATTCTCGAAACCGCCTGGCAGGAGGCAACCCGACAGTTCGAGCGGGAGCACACCACCCCATTCATCTGGGAGCGACCGGAGCGGTTTACGGTCCGCAACGTACCGTGGGAAACCGGAAGGGACTTCTCTATGACCCACAGGTGGACGATCGACTATCCGGAAGATTACCAGTTCATCAGCCGTGTCTACGATGAACTATGGAGCGCCGAAACCCCGATGTTTCATCTGTCCGACATCCTGAACCTTCTTGAAATGAAACCCGAAATCATGCGTTTGAATGCACGGTATGCCGGAATCAACTGGTACCGCCACCACCGGGGTGAACTGAGGACTGTCTCCCCCGGTGAAACAAGGGTGTTGCCGGAGGAACAATGAACGACGGACGCCGCCGGCACCTTGAAGAGCTCGCTCTCAGGGTACGAGAACATATCATCCGGATGTCAACCGACGGAGGATGTTTCATCGGCGCATCCCTCTCCTGTGCCGATCTCCTGGTTTATCTTTACAGTGATGTCCTCCGGCTCTCTCCCCGTGCAACGGACGATCCCGACCGTGACTACCTTTTCTTGTCCAAGGGACACGACGTCCCGGCATTATATGGTACCCTTGCC
>JAOUDE010000033.1 GCA_029859455.1 Ignavibacteria bacterium
TGGTCAGGCGACAGGAGAGGCACTGGCCCAGCGGAAGATCGAGCATGTGTATGTTGAACGTTCGACATCCCGTGCACCTAAAGACGGGGATGTGATCATCGGTAACGCCCTTGATGCAGGTATTCTCAAGGAAGCAGGTATCCAAGACTCACCGGCTGTGATCGTGACCACCCATACCGATGATGCGAACATTTTCCTCACAACCTATTGTCGGCGCCTCAGACCAGATATTCAGATCTCCAGCCGGGCGACTCTGGAAACAAATGTCAGGACCCTGCACCGTGCCGGAGCCGATTTTGTCATTTCGTTTGCGTCGATGGGTGCAAATGCTGTCTTTAACTATCTCAAGCGGGGAAATATATTGATGGTCTCAGAAGGCCTGGATGTATTCAAAGTCCCCGTGCCCCCCTCTCTCAGGGGGAAGACGCTCCAGGATACGGGTGTGCGCCCAAAAACCGGTTGTCACATTATTGCGTGGAATCTTAACGGGCACATGGAGATCAACCCGGGGCCGGAGGAGGTCGTGCCGGAGGAGGGCGAAATGGTTTTGATCGGGACGGCAGATGGAGAGGATCGGTTCCTGAAACAGTATGTGGCAGGATGAAAGGACAGACCACACACACCAACAATGATGACAAACAATGAAAGCATTTCCCCGTGATAGGTAAGACGATACTCCACTACGAGATTCTCGAGGAACTCGGACGGGGTGGCATGGGGGTTGTTTATAAGGCCCACGATACACGGCTGAAACGCGATGTAGCGGTGAAGTTTCTCCCGCGTAATATCTCCTCCCGCGATGCTGAACGCGAACGGTTTTTCCAGGAAGCTCAGTCTGCTTCATCGCTGAATCATCCGAATATCTGCGTCATTCATTCGATCGATCAGGTCGATGACGAGACATTTATCGTCATGGAGTATATCGCGGGTCAGACTCTCCGGGACTGGATGGGATCTCACAGGGCGGAGGAGGGAAGTCAGCGGAAACCGGGCCTCTCCGAGCGAATCGCTGTCGGACTGCAGGTCGCCGAGGGACTGGAGGCGGCCCACGAGAAAGGTATTGTCCACAGGGATGTGAAGGCGGAAAACATCATGGTGACCCGGGATGGCCGGGCAAAGGTGATGGATTTCGGACTGGCAAAGCTCAGGGGTGAGAGCAAGCTGACTCAAACCGGATCGACAGTCGGAACAATGGCATACATGTCGCCGGAACAGGTCGAAGGAATTGCAACAGACCATCGTTCGGACATCTTCTCGTTCGGTGTCGTCATGTATGAGCTCCTGGCCGGAAAACTGCCATTCAGTGCCGAGCACCAGGCAGCTGTGATGTATGAAATACTGAATGTCGATCCGCCGCTCCCATCCGCAGTGAACCGGCATGTCGATCCCGAACTCGACCGCATCGTCGAAAAGTGTCTTGAAAAGGAGAGAGGCGAGAGGTACCAGTCGATGCGGGAGGTCGCAGTCGATCTGAAACGTTACCGGCGTGATTCCGAGGGAAAGAAGATCGACCGTTCAGCAGCGGCGGTGAAACCCGTTTCCGCCGGGAGAAGAAAGAACAGTCAGGGAATGTTCCGAGGGAGCATCCTTGCCCTCCTGCTGATCGTTGTTGCGCTGCTGGTCTATCTTGTTGTGGATCCGTTCAAGGATACACTTGTCCAGAACAAGATCATCACGAAGATTACTTCAGCTCCCGGTCTTGAGAGCAATCCGACATGGTCTCCTGACGGACAGTTCATCGCGTATGAAACCGATGATCACGGGAATCTGGATGTTGTGGTACAACCTCTTTCGGGAGGAGAATTGATCAGGTTGGTCAGTGACGAGGCAGACGACGCGCAGCCGACATGGTCGCCCGACGGTTCACAGATCGCGTTTGTTTCTGCCAGGGACCATGGAGGTCACCTCTCCATATCGCTCGGAATCGGCCCGATTCAGGACTTCAACATCACAAAAGGAGCGGATATCTTCATTGTTCCGGCTTTCGGGGGAACACCGATCAAGCTCGTTGAGAACGGGGCTTACCCTTCGTGGTCACCTGACGGGAAGGAGATCGTGTTTCAGTCGGACCGGGATGGTGACTACAATCTCTGGATTATTCCGGCCGCAGGCATACTTTGACACGCCGACCGGATTTGCGACCTGGTCTCCCGACGGATCGACCCTCACGTTTCAGACTCAGAGCGGAGATATCAGGACGATCTGGATTCAACCGTTGGAGGGTGGAGACGCCCGTCAGATAACATTTGGAACTGAGGAGCATTCCCATCCCCAGTGGTCGCCTGTAGATCCGGACCTGATCCTCTTTGCACTGAATCATAAGAACCTCTGCACTGTTTCGGTCTCCTCCGGAAAGATTGTTCAGATAACAGATTATGTGGCTGCGGACCTGGTACTTGACTACCCGAGCTGGTCACCCGAAGGGACAAGGATCTACTACACTCTTTCACGAAAGACCGGTGATTTGTACACTCTTGAGAACTATTGAGGGGTAGACATTGTCACGAATGATACGCCCAGCACGATCCGAGTATGAGCCTTACTACGGCAGGTACATAGACCTTGTTCCCGAGGGCAATGTTGTTGATCTGCTCGCCGCCCAGCGCGATAAGATCCTCCGTCTCGGTCGGACTCTCACTGAGGATCAGGGGAATTACCGGTACGCGCCCGGGAAGTGGTCCCTCAAGGAGGTCCTTGGTCACGTCATGGATGCCGAGCGCGTATTCGTATTCCGTGCTCTTGCATTCAGCCGGAACGATCCACAGGAAATTCCGGGAATGGAACAGGATGACTACGCCCGTGCGGCGAATTATGGAGATCGGCCACTTCGGGAGATCCTCGAAGAGTACAATGCGCTACGGGATTCGACCGTTCATTTCTTCCGGAGTCTGAGTGATGATATGCTTACCCGGACAGGGATTGCCAGCGGTTTCCGGTTCTCCGTCCGGAGCATTCTCTTCATTGTAGCGGGACACGAGCTGCATCATTTCCGCATCATTCGTGAAAAATACCTCAATTAGTCGAAGCGGTACTTTCAGCCTGCCCCGGGATCAGCGGTCGGATATTCCCGACCACACCTCCACGTTTCTGTTTTCCGATATTGAAGGGTCGACGATCCTCCTTCAGGAAGCAGGAGCGACTGGGTATCACAAGCTGCTTGTTCATGAATTGAGCAGTCTTGTGAGCGCGAACCCCCTCTGGAAGAAAGCCTGGAGATCTGGCGGATACTGAATGACAGAAAAGGGATTGCGACGACGCTGAACAGCCTTGGCTGGATTGCGATGTTTGAATCGGACCATGACCGGTGCAGGAAGCTCAGCACGGAGGCAATGGAAATCCACTCGAAAGATGGAAACAAACGCGGTGTCGCGATCTCATTGAATAATATCGGCTGGAGCGCCCTCAACCAGTCTCAGCTTCAGGTCGGACTGGATGCCTTTGAGGAAAGCCGGCGGATCCGGGAGGAGCTTGGAGATGAACGCGGGGTCGCGTTCCTTCAGGTGAACAGCGGATGGGCGTCGATCAGAAGCGGCCGGCATGCCGAAGCGCGTACAATGATTGAGCGTGGTCTGAAGACGACGACCGCCATAGGTGACCAGCAGCTCAGAAGCTGGTCGCTGGCGATGCTCGGAAACCTGTACGATGATCTCGGCGACTATGGTAAGGCACTTCCGCTCTTATCGGAAAGCATAGCGATCATGGCGGAGGTCGGAAATATCTGGACTGTGATCTTCGAACAGTGCAGCCTGGCAAGAGTGCTCCACCATTCAGGGGACCCCGAGAAGGCGTATGCCCTCCTTACTCTGTTGCAGAAAGAGATAGAAGGGACACAAACATTGTGGATTGAAGGCATTGTTGGATATGAAATGGGATCGGCATGTTTTGCCCTGGGTGACCATGAGCCCTCGATAGGATATTACCGAAGGAGTCTGGAGCTGCGTGAATCCGTTTCAGATCTGCTCGGGATAGCACAATGTCTTGTTGGGTATGCAGAGCATTTCCGCCACAGGGGCGACAACGAAACTGCGGGAGGCCTTTGCCGTTTGGCTCACTCGATCTGCGTAGGACATGGCGGGCATCTGCCTGCATGGGAGGAAGCGGTGGCAAATGACATACTTTCCCTGCCGGGAGCAGCGGGGGCAGAGTTGAGCTCTTTGGAAGATGCCCATAAGAAGATAGACCGGCTGTAGCAACATCTTCACAACACCGGCGGATACCCTTATTGATAATGTTTGAGTTCCCTCCACAAGTCGGTGAGATTTCCCTTGAGATTCCTGCAAACGTAGACCCTGAGGTTGTTCTCATAAGGAAGCGCATACCTGGTCGAGTGGAATCCGACTTCAGTTACTTCTTCAAATCGTTCACGCAATGGGCCGATTTCACTGCTGAGAAGAAGCACGACAGATGCATCGGAACGTCCCGGCCCCCAGATCCAGTAGTTGTTGTGCCCGCTGATTGCGGGAGGGAGGCCGTATTGAGGGCCGAAGAAATCAACTGCTCCCGCCCTCCCATAGTTGAACCCAAACACCACCGCCACCTTCTTTTCCTCCTCTGAAAGAGTGTGGTACGCGACCGCAAGCGCTTTTACCTGCTCTTCCCATCCGAACATGTCGCCATAGAATTGAGGCAGTTCGGCGAGCACGATATTCTCAGCCGTCATAGGCTGTACTCCGAGAGCATCCGCATACCGTATGAATGACTGAACGGGCAGGATCGGGAGACCAAGAGGAATAATTGAGACACCGGCGACGAGCGATGTCATCATGAATCGTCGGAGCCAGACCAGCCGCGGACCGTTAAGGAATTGCTCACAGAAAACACCTCCCGCGGCAAAGAGTAGTACGATGCCGGGGGCAAGGTACTCCGGTTTGCTCGTTCTGTTCAGCAGCAGGATCAGAAGGACAACACCAAAAGCAATCCCTGCAGGCCGGTAGGGTCGACCGGCCCGGGTAAAGAAGAAGGCGATTCCCAATGCCCAAAGACCGGCAGACCAAGGGTTATTGAACAGAAACTGGTCTTTCAGGAATCCCAGGGGTGTGAGTGCCGAGTACTTGCCGGCGGAAGCATTCCTGATGAACTCGAGATGTGCGAAATCATGCTGTATGTTCCAGATCACGTACGGAAGGAAGAGTACAAGAGAAATCCCTGCTGTCATCCAGGGCAGGGGGGTCTTCAGTATTCGCCGGTGCTCCGTCAGCAGGAACACGGCCGCAATCCCAAGCGCAGGAAATATCATACTGATTTTGTTCAACGATCCCAGCCCGATGATGAGTCCCAGGGCAAGCCAGTCAGACATGCGCGGATCAGCGAGGATCCGGAGCAGAACCAGAAACGACATCGCCCAGAAGAGAATATCGAGGGAGTTCATGGAAAAGAAGCTGTTCATCCCCATGTAGACCGGTGAGACAGTTGCAGCGAGGGCTGACATGACCTGCGCGGTCTTCCGGCCATTCATCCGGCGTGCAATCAAGGCAGTGACGAGCACCGTGCAGGCCCCCGCAAGTGCAGGGATCAGACGCAGAGCAAACAGAGAGTCACCGAACAGAGAGCGGCTCAGAAACAAAACAAGAATAGACAGCGGTGGATGGTCGACATAGCCGAAATCGAGATGTTCGCTGCAGGCCAGATAGTACAGCTCATCCCGAAAATATCCATACCCGCCCAGCAGGTTCGTTAGAAGATGGAGGCCGAGCTTGATTCCGGCAATCACAAAAACGAGCCAGTGCAGAGGCGCGGAAGATGATTGAGGAGCCGACGTCATGGCTCAAACGTAGCAGATCGGCATGGAAAGTCAAGAACGATTGAGTGTCCGTGGGGATGACCGCATGGCGACGGCGGTTTGTTGCAAGTCCACGATCCAATCGGTACATTCATCCCAATATTGATGAACACGACAGCATTGGAACTCAAGCGGCGTCTCGCCGGACAGCGACAGGCGATTGCCGCGGCTCACAGGTCAGGTGCAGGCGGTTTCGACACCTGCATGTCCATCACAACGATGATGGACGAGGCGCTTCGGACCGCCTGGTCAGGAATGAGCAAAGGAGCGGGAGATCATGCGGCAGTGGTCGCCCTGGGTGGTTACGGGCGCTCCGAACTCTCGCCCGGTTCCGATGTCGATGTTATGATTCTGTGCGACTCAGGAGACTATCTGGAGCAGGCTGAGAAGGCCGCCCGGGAGTTTCTCCATATCCTCTGGGATGCAGGTATCGACCTGGGCCATGCCGTGCGAACGATCGATGAGGCGGCCGCTCAACACGGTGAATCGCATCAGGTGTGGGCCGGGATGCTCGAGAGTCGTCCCGTCTGCGGCAACAGGGATCTGTCAGACCGGTTCCTTGCCCGACTGCAGGAGATCGTTGAAACCGGGGACAGCACCTGGTTTGTCACTCACGTCCTTCAGGAACTGAGGGGAAGACACCAGCGCTACGGCAACAGTGTAAAGCTCCTCGAGCCGAACGTGAAAAAGAGCGCCGGGGCCATGAGGGACCTTCACACGGCGTTGTGGCTGTTCAGGGCAACCGATCCTGAATATCTCGTTCCTTCGGGGGAGGATCTTCCCGCACTCAGGGGTTTCCTCCGTCTGCTCGTCGGGGAGAACCTCCTTGATAAAGAGCGTGCGGCTGCCGCGGATGAAGCGGCGTCGTTTCTCCTCCGAGTGAGGCACGAGATGCACTACCAGAACGACGGTGTTCACGACATGCTGGAATACCGCCTTCAGCTTCAGATTGCGGAGGCGCTTCGGTTTGAACCGGAACAGGAAACTGCTGCCGTCGAAGTATTCATGCGGAGATACTACGCGCATGCACGCACCATCGACCATCTCACCCGGCGTCTCTGCCGCGGGTTCCGTTTGGCGGTCGAGGGTACAGGGGAGAACGGAAGGGGAACAGACATTGGTTCGGTGTTCAGGGTTTCGGGCAGATCACTTCAGCTCAGGCCGGGGATCGAGCGCCTGACCGATCCGCACCAGGTGTTCGAAGCCTTCCTCACCTCAGCAGAGAACGATCTTGAGCTCGATTTCCGTCTGCAGGGCGCGATCGAATCAGCCCATCCCGTCCTCGATGCCAACATCTGTACCGATGCAACCGCGGCATCGATGTTCCGCAGGATCCTCAGGTCCGGAAGGGTTGGACAAACACTCCGGATGATGAACGAGCTGAATGTGCTTGGTCCCTACATCCCGGAGTTCGGAAAACTGGTCGCATTCTTTCAGCACAACGTCTATCACTACTTCACGGCGGACGAGCATACGCTGATCGCGGTGGCAAAAGCGGAATCTCTTGGCGACGGGGAAGGAGTTCTTCCGGACGTATACCGTAGCCTGGAGCGGAAGGATTTCCTGGCGATGGCTGTCGTTCTGCACGATATTGCAAAACCGATCAGCGTCGTGGGCCATGAGACCCTTGGTGTCGATGTCGCACAGCAGGTGCTCGAACGTATTGGAATGACGGAAGGATTTCCTCTCGTCGCGTTTCTGATCCGGAATCACCTGTTGATGGAACAAATTGCTTTTCGCAGGAACATCCACGATCCCCAGACGATCAGAGACTTTGCGGCACGGTTTGACAGTCCGGAACAGCTGGATTATCTCTACGTGCTCACTTATGCCGATCTTTCAGCCGTGAACATGTCGGTATGGACTGAATGGAAAGCTGCGATTCTCAGGAATTTGTATCTCCGTACCGCGGAAATTCTTCAGAAGAAACTTTCGGGACCTGAAATCGACCGGCTCCATGAGTCACAAATGGAGGAAGCGGTTGAACAAGTGGTCTCGAAGCTCAGCACAAACCTCCCGGGAGAAGATGTGCGAAGGCATCTTGAAGGGATCGGTAATGATGCGTACATCTCCCAGTTCAACGAGCGAGAGATTGCAGACCATATCAGGGAAGGGAGCGATGCAGGAACGATCTCGACGCTGTTCCGCCACGGAGACGGGTTCACCGAGGTCACCGTGATCGGTACCGACGCCCCCTACGTCCTGTCCCAGTGCTGCGGAGTGCTCTCCGCCAACGACGCGAATATCTTTGATGCCAATATTTTTACAAGAGATGACGGCGTGTTCATCGATCATTTCAGAGTCAGCGACCGCGGAAGCGGCGGCGTGCTCAGCGACCCGGCGTGTGCCAAGATCGGCGATGATATCCGGCATGTCCTTGCACAGAAGCTGGATATCCGGAAGCTGTTCGCCGCCCACAGGAGGAAATGGAAGCGGAGGGCCGGGATGCCGCTGAATCCAACCACCCGGATCGGTGTGGAGTTCGAAGAGAATCCGCGGTTCACGATCATCGATATCTTTGCACCGGATTCAGTCGGGTTTCTGTACCGCGTGACGGAAGCGATCTCCGGACTCGGTCTCGATATCCACTTTGCCAAGATTGCCACGAGAATCGACGGCGTCGTGGATGCATTCTATGTCCGGGATGCCGGCGGAGCGCCTCTTTCCCCCGGGGAACGCCGGGAAGAAATCAGGGAGCGATTGATACAGACGATACAGGAGATAGCGGCTGAACAGCTGAGTGAAGAAGACCCGGGAAAGGGATCTGTGTGACCTCGGGAAGAAAAACAGAACTGAACAGGAAACCGATCGGGGTTTTTGACAGCGGCATCGGCGGGCTCACCGTGGTTCGGGCTCTGCACAAGCGGTTTCCTCATGAGAACATTGTGTACTTCGGCGATACGGCCCGTGTACCCTACGGGCCAAAGTCTCCTCAGGTGGTTCGCGAGTACGCGGCGCAGGATGTGGAGTTTCTGACCGGCAAGGATGTCAAGATGATCGTGGTCGCATGCAACACGGTCTCCTCCGTCGCGCTCGACGTGGTCACGAAGCACGCGAAAGTTCCCTCCGTCGGGATGATTTTCCCCGGGGCTGAGGCAGCGGTCCATGCGACGAAGACCCGGCGGGTCGGCGTGATCGGAACCAGCGCGACCATCAACAGCAAGGCATACGTCAATACGATTCGTCAGATCGATCCGGATGTCCAGGTGTTTTCCCGAGTCTGCCCGCTGTTCGTGCCGCTCGCCGAGGAGGGATGGACAGATCACAAGGCGACCGAAATCATCGCCAGGGAGTACCTGTTTCCTCTGAAACGTGAACGGATCGATACGCTGATCCTCGGATGTACCCATTACCCGATCCTGGAAGATGCAATCAGGAATGGAATTGGCGAGGGGGTTGAGTTGATCGATTCCGGTGCGGCGGCCGCAAACGAGGTGGGAAATGCTCTGAAAAAGCACGGGATCGAAAACGGAAGTTCCGAAGCAGCGAATCTGCAGTTTCATGTGAGTGACATTCCGGCCCGGTTCAGCGAAATAGGGGAACGGTTTCTTGGACGGAAGATGGGGAGGATCAGGAAGGCGGTCATGTAAGCGGCCAACCACCCAGGATCGTTCGTGAACAACAAAACAAAGCCCACCCGGACGGTGGGCTTCGCTGTGAGATCCGGTCCGTCCGGATGTTATTTCAGGAGGACCATTTTTCTTGATTCAAGGAAACCTTTGGATTCAAGCCGATAGAAATAGATGCCGCTGGGCATGCCGGCACCATCCCACCTCATGGTGTGACGTCCGGCAGGGAACACCTTGTTGGCAAGTGTCGCCACTTCCTGTCCGAGCGTCGTGTAGATAGTCAGCTTTACATGCGATGCCTGCGGAAGGTTGATCCTGATCGTGGTCTCTGGGTTGAAAGGATTCGGAAAATTCTGCTCCAGTCTGTATTCACCGGGGATTTCCGCAGTTCCGCCATTCACGGAAGTGACGTTGTCTGTCGTAATCAGGAAGTGATCGATCCAGACATTATCGGAATGGTTGCCTGACGGGCCGCCGTCAACGATAAAATAGTTGACAGCGACGAAGATATCGTTGCCTGCAAAGGATGAGATATCGAAGCCGTACTGAGTCCAAGTTCCGACCGGTCCATCAACAATGAAATACCCGATCTGGTTCGTGAAGCTGCCGAGTGAACTGTCGGTCGTTGAAATAAATACTCTGAGGGAATCGTCAAAAGTTCCTCCGATGGCACCTGCGGAGAAGTAGAGACTGTCACCATCCTCGATATCCTGGACACGTGGTCCGATGAGCCATTCATCGATAAGTCCGCTTCCGTTCGCGTTGGTCCAGTTGCTGAACCAGAAACTCGCGCCTGTTTCCGGCCGGACCGTGTCGCCGCTTGTAAAGGAAACCTGCTGGACGTAGGCGAGGACTCCCCCGCTCCCGTCATTGTCCACCACGCGCCAGCCCGCCGGAATCGTTATGGAGGTGAAACGTTCCTCCCACTTGATGGAAGAGGGGGGAGGGGGGGAGGTCGTCCATCCCCAGTCCTCGAACATCCCCAGACAGATGTCACCGGGACTGTGGATCGCTTCGGCGGTGCCGATCATTGGTGTCATCATGGAGTGGGGATTGCCGGCTGGAAATGTCGCTTCGTCCAGATGGGAAAAACTCGACCCGGATGTCCATGTGCCGGGGCAATAGAGCTTCGGAGGCGACCCGCCGTTGCCGATGTTGGCATTCGTTCCGTCAAAAAAGATGTTGTTGCTGGTAAGCTGATTCCCGAGTGAGACCGAAGGATTCGGGAAGAGCGTCGTATTGATCAACTGTTGCCCGGCGCCGTTCTCCGCAAACCGGTCGTATACAAAGGGAAAGCCGGTCCCGTTTCCCCAGCTGCCACTGCCGCCGCTTACGGTCATTGATCCGAAGAACCCGAGGCCGTGACCGAGTTCGTGCATCACCACGGTCACAAAATCAAACTGTCCGGAAGGTGGGTTTCCATCGGTTCCGAAATACCAGCTGCCGAGAGTACTGCTGAAATTCGCGTTGATATCCGCGCTGTCGGCATGGTTCAGTGTTCCGCCGGCGAGCTTCTCCGCAAGTGCGACCGGATACCAGGTGCCGGGGGTCGGGGCACCGCCGAAGTCACGCCAGATGCTGGAGGCGCTTGCAGAGCCGAGCACTCCCGGATCCAGCGGGGTCCAGTTCGCTGTGACCTTAATAGTAACCGACGAGGTGATCAGTGTTTCCCAGATATCGACGGCGTACTGGAATGCGGTCTGTGCTCCTGCGGGGAATCCGACATACGTGACATCGATATTTGCCGTTCGCGCGCTCTGAGCGAGTGATGCGGGAGGAGGGACGTATGTCCTCATGTCCTGCTGGATGCCTCTGATGACAAGCTCTGGCGTCTTCGATGAACTGAGGCCGGCGTCAGTCTCAGAGGTGATACCGCGGCTGGTCTGGCTGACCGCCTCTGCGGCCAAGAAACTCAGGACCGCTGAAATCGTGATAACGAGACACTTCATGAGCTCCTCCGCGTAATAGACGTCCGAAACGTTGTGAAGGTGAATATAGCCCAATTTGTCGACTGGGGCAAGGCGCGCTCAGCGCAGTTCCGGTTGCTTTTCTCTCTCTCGTTTGTTACTTTCGCCACTGGGAGAAATAGTGGACATGGTGGACGGATCCCGCAATGCTGCTCCCGTTCCTTGTGACGCACCTGCGCACGGTGCCGCTTCTCAAATCCTGTGCTGACACTGAACAGAGTCCGATCGCTCCCGCCTCCCCCTCACAGGAGCGAGCCGGTACTACCGGCCAATGAGTCTATGATGCGAGTCTACTCCCTCGAAGAAATACGGCACTGTTTCTCCCGCTCCACCGATTTCAACGAAATCTTCGACATGTTCCAGTCGGCGATCTCGCAGGGGGTAGATGAACTTGAACACTACCGCCCCCTTTTCTGGAATCATTCCCTCAGTCCCGATGAGATATGCCTTTTTGGCGAAAAGCTGGCGGATCAATTCCCCGATGTTGCTTTTGATGTGTACCTCTGGCTTGCAAGCGTTTTCGAAGTGACCTGTTCGTCGGATGACAATTACGAACGGGCGTTCGTGTATTACAGGAAAGCCGCAGAGGTCCGTCCCGACCATCCAGATCCGTATTTGGACGTGTGCGACTGCTACGATCCGGACCTGAACATTCCTCCTGTCGCCGCCCTGATCGATTTCGTGAAGACCGGCGCAGAACAGGTTCCTCAGCCCGGACCCTTGTTCACGCGGCTCTCGCGCCTTTATGAACACGCCGGCGATCCTGCTCAGAGCGAGGCCTACCGTCAGAAAGCTGAAGAGGCGGGTGGGCGGCGCGGATCAAACCCCGCCGGATGATGAAAAGCCTGAGGGGCTACTTTCTTATCATGGGTGGTGCCACCCTGTGGGGGATCTCCGCTACCCTCGCGAAGCATCTGCTCAGCCGTGAGATCGACACTGTTTTGATTGTCCAGTCACGGGCGAGTTTCTCGGCTCTTGTTCTCTTTGTTGCTCTCCTCGTTTCCAGGCCTGCCCTGCTCAGGATTCGATTGCCTGATGCGTTCCGATTCGCCGTTCTTGGCATTTGCGGCGTCGCCGGTGCGAACTTCACGTATTACTTTGCGATCAAGGAGACCACGGTGGCGACGGCGATTCTGATCCAGCATACGGCACCGCTGGCTGTTATGTTCTATGCGTCGTGGAAGGGTCTTGAACGGGTGACCGGTGTGAAACTTGGCGCGGCTGCAGTCTCTCTGCTCGGCTGCTTCCTGGCTCTTGGAGCGTATCATGTTCCGGGGTTGAAGATCACGATGCCGGGCCTCCTGAGCGCATTTGGTGCCATGATTACCTACGCGTTCCTGAGCGTCTACTCGAAGCACCTCCTGACAGTTCATAATCTCTGGTCAATGACAACCTATTCGCTCCTGTTCGCTTCAATGTTCTGGCTCGTCGTCAACCCGCCATGGGAAATCGCATCCGCTGGTATTGCGGGAGATGTATGGGCTGATCTGGTTCTGCTTGCAATTGTTTCCATGCTTCTTCCCCAAACAATGTTTTTCGCAGGCATACGGCTCATTACCCCAACCCGGGCAGTGATCACTGCCACGCTGGAGCCGGTTGTGGCGATCACCTCCGCGGCCGCATTTCTCGGTGAGTTTCTGGAGGCCCTCCAGGTTGTCGGTGCAGTCCTTGTCCTTGCATCACTCGTGCTTCTTCAGTTGAACCGGGGAAAAAAGGGTGTCCCGGCAACCGTCCAGCCAGATGCCGCGTAGCGAACAGCGAATCCGGCGGATCCGAAGCGTGCTTGCATCGAGGCAGACCGACCTGACCGTTGTGATGGAAAATATCTATGATCCGCATAACGTGAGCGCGATCATGCGTACCTGTGATGCAGTCGGCATACTAAAGGCCGAACTGCTCTATTATTCGGAACCGTTCCCGCGCATCGGCAAGAAGAGCTCATCCAGCGCGGGGAAATGGGTGGATCGGAGAAAGCATCATTCTGTAGCAGAGTGCTATGACACCCTGCGGTCGGAGGGATTTCATATCTATGCTGCCATGCTTCGTGATTCCTCCCATTCGCTGTTCGACCTGGACCTCACCCGTCCGGTCGCTCTGGTCTTCGGCAA
>JAOUDE010000322.1 GCA_029859455.1 Ignavibacteria bacterium
TCCCGTCTACAGAACCGCCTCCCGGATCAGACCGCTCCCCGGAGCATCGGTTCTGGCTGTGCCCCGGATTCATGAGGTCGTGCTCGAAGACCCCATCCTCGTGACATACAGGGTGCCGCCGGTTCGCACCGTTTCACTCTTCGTGTACGGAATCTGGCGGTGGAAACTGATGGGCTCTGCCCATCCGGACACCCGGGAACATCTTGCTTCATTCCTTCCCGCGGCGATTCGGTGGCTGACCACCGATGAGGCTGATCGGGGCTTGAACGTGACGACCACCCGGGAGTTTTACCCGCAGGGCGAGGCCGTCGATTTCATCTCCGAAGCATACGATGCAACCGCACGACCCCTGGAGAATGCAGATATTCGCGTCACCGTGACCGGCGCGGAAGGGTCCGTCCATCTCTCTTTGTCTCCGATCGGAAACGGGCGGTACGAAGGACTACTCCATGGACTTCCTCCGGGGGAATATCGATATCGTGCCACCGGCGTGACGGAGGGAGACACCGTTGGGAGAGATACCGGCCGTTTCTCCGTCGGTGAGTTGAACCTCGAGTTCCGTGATACCCGCATGGATGCCGCACTCCTCCGGCGTCTCGCTCACACCACCGGCGGAGAACTGCATTTCCCCGGAGAGATCGAAGCCCTGCAGGAAGCCCTGGGGTCAATCGGAGACTTCAGTCCCGCCATCGTCGAACAGGCCGACCGGGTCGAGCTGTGGAACTGGCCCTATACGCTTGCCGTCGTTCTCCTTCTCTTCGCTGCTGAGTGGGTCATTCGAAAGCAGAGCGGAATGACGTAACAGGAAGAGGAAAAACCCGTATATTGTTCCACGATCGATCCCCGAGCAGTTCCATCCCTTTCTTTCCGGAGTTCACAATGAAGTCACCATACCGATTTCTTCCCTTCTGCTGTCTTGCCGTCACCATTGCTTCCTGTTCGGGCGGCAGCGGCGAGGGGTTCCAGGTCCCTGTGGAATACTACACGCTCGATAACGGCCTGCGGGTTGTCCTGTCCCAGGACAAGACATCGCCGATCGTTACAGTTGCTGTCTATTACAACATCGGATTCAGAATCGAGCCGAAGGGGAGAACCGGTTTCGCGCACCTGTTCGAGCACATGATGTTCCAGGGATCGGGCAACCTGGGGAAGATGGAGTTCATCAAGCTTGTACAGCAAAACGGTGGGATTCTGAATGGATCAACCAGGTTCGATTTCACCAACTACTTCCAGATCGTGCCGGCACACAAGCTCGAGACAATCCTCTGGGCTGAGGCAGACAGGATGACCGGCCTCGATATTACCCAGGCCAACCTTACCAACCAGCAGGGCGTTGTCAAGAATGAAGTCAAGGTCAACGTGCTGAATCAGCCGTACGGCGGGTTCCCGTGGCTTGACATGCCTCAATATGCCAACACGAACTGGCACAATGCACACAATTTCTACGGCGACCTGGAGGAGCTGGATGCAGCGACCCTCGATGACGTCAGCGAGTTTTTCGCAACCTATTATGCACCGAACAATGCGGCGCTTGTACTCGTAGGTGATTTCGAAACCATCGAGGCAAAAGCCCTCGTTGAGAAATACTTCGGCGACATCCCGGCGTCCTCGCTTCCGGAACGCCCCGACATCTCCGAGCCGGTCCAGAACGAACCGCGCTGGTTTGTCAAGGATGACTCCCTTGCCTCCAACCCAGCCTTTGCCGTGGCTTACCATATGCCCGAACGGAATTCTCCCGAGTATTACGCCATGGGGCTGATCGATCAGATCCTTCTGCAGGGCGACGACAGCATGCTTCGTCAGTCCCTCGTACAGCGACACGGGATGACGAGCTCGGTCGAAGGTGGCATCAACATGCTGGGTAACATGTTTAACTACAGCGGTCCGATGCTCTGGATGGCTTATCTGTTTCATGATCAGTCGACCGAGCCGGACAGTATCCTGGCGGCGATTCGGGCGGATATCGAACAGCTGGCGAGCCAGCCGGTCACCGAGGAAACTCTGGAGCGTGCCCGCGTCAAATTCCGCTCGACATTCTACGACCAGTTGAATCAGTTCTTCGGTTTCGGGCGTGCCGACCTGCTCGCTTCGTTCGCCCTCTTCGATAACGACCCCTCGCGTATCAACTCGATCGAGGAGGAGATCGCAAAGGTAACGCCCGAACTGATCCGGAGAGTGGCACAGGAGTACCTTCGCGAATCCAACCAGACGGTTCTGGTTCTCAATCCATCCAAAACGATGAGCAAAGAGGAGCCCACTCATGCAAACTAAGGCGTTGACAATGACCAGGCTCCTCTCGATCGGAATGGTGCTCATGACGGCAACAACAGGAACGATAATGGCGCAGAAGCAGACTCCGCCCGAAGGCGGAACCCCGAAGGATTTCGTCCTTCCTGAAAGCATCACGTTTTCCCTGGAGAACGGACTGCAGGCAACCCTAATTCCATACGGCGCACTGCCGAAAGTCACCGTCCGTGCGGTCATCAGGGCGGGCAATATCAACGAAGGACCGAACGAGGTGTGGCTTGCTGACCTCCTTGGCGATTTTCTTGAAGAGGGGACAACGACGAAGGACGCACGGACCATCGCCGAAGAAGCGGCCGGAATGGGTGGAGAAATCGGCGTGTCGGTCTCCGAGGATCAAACAACGGTTTCCAGCAGCGTCCTCTCGGAGTTCGGCCCTGAGATCGTCGCGCTGATTGCGGACGTGGTCAGAAACCCGGCCCTTCCCGAATCGGAGCTCCAGCGGCTGCGGAACGACAGGATCAGAGAGCTCAGTATCCAGATGGCGGACCCGAACTCCATTGCACTCCAGAGGTTCCGGTCGCTTCTGTATCCTGACCATCCGTACGGGCGGCTGTTTCCCACCGAGGAAATGCTGAAGAGTTACACAATCGGGCAGGTGCGGCAATTCCATCAGGCCAACATCGGCGCGGCCCGGACGCACATCTATGTTGCAGGAAAGTTCGATGCGCGTGAAATGGAGAATGCCATTCGAAAGGCCTTCTCCGACTGGACGCGGGGCTCCGAACCGCTGGTGATGGTCCCCTCTCCCCGTTCCGCCCGGGAGATCCATATTCTCAACCGGCCCGGGGCGCCACAATCAACTGTCTACCTCGGCCTCCCGACCATCGATCCTTCAAAGCCGGACTATCGCCCGTTGCTTGTCATGAACGCCCTGCTTGGCGGTTCATTCATGTCCCGCATAACATCCAACATCCGTGAGGACAAGGGGTACACCTACTCTCCGAGCAGCTCGGTCTCGAGCAGGTATCGGGACGCC
>JAOUDE010000034.1 GCA_029859455.1 Ignavibacteria bacterium
AGTCCGCACTTTCACCGTTCTTGTCGCAGCTTCCAGCACAGGATCGATAAAAGTCACTCTCCCCCGGAACTCTTTTCCCGGATACGCCTCAGAGGTGATGACCACTTCCTGACCATTCCGAACAACATCAAGATCTGATTCGTACACATCGAGCATCACCCAGACCCTTGACAGATCGGCGAGCCGGTAGAGGGACATCCCTTCTTCTACATAATCGCCCTCAACGACTGACTTTTCGAGCACTGTGCCAGATATCGGCGCATTGAAAAGAACGGTTGAATGAAGCTCTCTCGACTCCTCCAACCGGAGCACCTGTTCTGTAGAAAGTCCATAATGAACGATCAGCTTCTCACGTGCGGCGGCCAGGAGTTGCTCTTGCATGGAAACTGTCGCGACCAGGGGATTCCCGGAGCCTGCATGAGAGAGAGCAAGGAGGAACTCGCGCTGGGCCGAGATCAGGTCGGGGCTGTATAGTTCGAACAGCGGCTCGCCTTTCATGACCTGTTCGCCCGTCACGTCCGCATACAGTTTTTCAATCCGCCCCCGGAAGCGGGCGGCAACAGTTGCTTTCTTCGGCTCGGCCGGGGCTACAAGTCCCACCGCGTTGATCTCCGTGACGATTGTTCCTCTCCGGACCGGAACCGTGGAAATATTTGCAACAACCCGCTGGGTCGGCGAAAGAGAAATGGCCCCCAGGATCTCCGCATCGATCTCCGGAACGCCGCCGTCCGACCTCCGCACCAGTGCCATTCCGCACACCGGACACGCGCCCGGCCGGTCAGATCGCACTGACGGGTGCATCGGACAGGTGTAGACTTCTGCCCGGTCTTCTCCGTGCGAATGCCCGTCATCGCCCATCTGAAAATATCCGATGACACCCAGCGTGGCTGCGATTATGATAAGCGTCCATATGACATGTTTTGTCTCCATGATCAATCCACCTTTCAGCGTTTCTGTGCCATAATCTGTTCAATCCCAACTGCGCGCTGCAGCTCGGCCACGGCTGATTCGAATTCCCTCCGAACGGCGAGACTCTCCTCCGTCAGGTCTATGAGTGTCCGGTATGAATCGAGCAGAGTCATAAAATCAGTCTTGCCGGTCTGATAGGCGACCAGCGTCGCCTGGAATGCCTGGCGGGACTGTGGAAGAAGAGAATGCTGATAGCCGAAGAGTCTTCTCTTTGCCGATTCCGACTTCTGATACTGCACTGCGATCGATGCAGCAACCATATTCCGGGAATTGAGCAGGAGTGAACGAGATTTGCGCACCTCCGCTTCAGCTTCCTCAACGCGACCGCTCGCTTTTCCAAGTGTCCACGGAAAGAACGGCAACGAGATACCCGCTGTCACAGACCAGGCATCCCGGTTCAGGTCCGGCCGATTGACATATTCCACGCCAAGAATCAGATCCGGCAAATACTCATCACTCGCGAGTGACGTAGCCAGCTCTCTCTGATGGACCGTCAGCGAATCGTGGATCAGCAACGGCCGGTTCCTGGCAGCAATCAGTTGCAGGGTGTCGAGGGGAAGAAGTTCCGCTGCCGGTCTGATCGGTTCCGCCGCATGCACCGTGTCTGCCGCAGCGCGGTTCACAAGCGCCATCAGTGCGGACTTTGCCGTCTGCACCATCTGGAGCAACCCGACCAGTTCATTTTCAACTCTGGCAGCTTCGACGCTTGCTTTCAGAACATCCGCCTGGCCTTGGTCTCCAACCCGGTACTTTGTCATCGCGATTTCTGTAAACTGGCTGAGGAGGCTGGCGCTTTCAGCGTTGAGTCGTATCGATTCCTGGGCGAACCAGAGATCGTAATACGCGATTTTCACCTGCATCAGGACCATATTGATGGTTTCAAGATGAACATGGTGGGCATGCTCCGCATCGAGCTCCGAGATCTCTCGTTCACTTCCGAGTTTCGTCGGGAATCGGATTGTCTGGAGAAATTCGATCTTATGCATGAACGGATCATTCCAGCGGAAACCGGGCATTTCCTCTCTCTTGTACATCAGAACCGGGTCATCCAGTGTCCCCTTCTGCCTGGCAGCGAAGGCTGCACGACCCATCTCATGGATCGCCGCCTGGATATCGGGGTTGTTCACGAGCGCTTCATCCAATAGCATGGCCAGCGGCTCGACCCTCGCCTGGCCGGTTTCATTCACAGGTGTTCCGGCAACGAGGGGGTTGTGCATGAGCAGGATCAACACACCTGCAAGAAGCAGTTTCATGGCTGTTCCTCATTCAGTGATGTGCGCGCAGCGCACATGAAAGATCCCCCAGCCAATCAACAGGGCTGGCGGAGTTTACTTCCTGAATGAAGAGATCAGATAAGGAGAGAAGAGAAGAGTACCGGGAGATCCGGAGATCTGCCCGTCTGGAGATGACCCGATACCGTCCGGGTTGTGTGGTGTTGGTTCAGCGGATCGCTGTTGGAAAGCGTCGTCAGTGGTACCAGTATCGATTCTGTTTCTATCGGAGCAACAGAGTTTTTCAGAAACGAAACACCCGCCGGCGCAGCAGCGAAGATTGTCTCGCAGCAGGATGTGTCTGTCCGTGGAAGCAACGAGTCCAGGTCGTCAGCTATTGAAACGACACAGGCGTTGCAGCCGGCCTGCCCTCCAGCGGGAGCCATCGGGCAGGAAGCGACAATCACAGGAATCCCCACATTAAACAGGGCGAATAAACCTGCAAGGCTGAACACCAGCATCCGATATGTCACGCGTCGTTGCATCATTCCACTATAATATGTTCAATTCCTGTGCCACCCGACTCTCTCCAAAATAGCCGCATTTGTGGAGATTTGCAACCAGCCGCTCACACAGTCTCCAGAAATGGGAAACAACCTCTCAAATACGGTTATTCTTACTCCGGGTTGCGTCTTGCTGCTGACTTCTGACCCCTGATTGCCGATTCCCTCTCACTTCACAATCCGCGGTACCCTTGGACTGATCCCGCACAGGATCTCATAGGAGATCGTTTCCCGGAGGTCGGCAATCTCCCGGGCACTGATCCGGCCCGACCCCTGCATCCCGATAATCGTCACAGGATCATTCTCGGAAACCTCCGGGTCAGGACCGACATCCGCCATGATGTGGTCCATCGTGACGGTTCCAACCACCGGGTAGCGCGATCCCCGGATGAGCACACTTCCCCTGTTGCTGAGACCCCGCGGGAACCCGTCTGCATAGCCAATCGGTATTGTGGCGATCGTCGTCTCTCCCGGGGTAACATATGTTCCGCCATAGGAAATCCTCGTACCCTTTGCGACCTTCTTCAGGAACGACACTCTGGAGACCACAGACATCACCGGACGAAGAGCAACTCTCGACTCCAGTTCCTCCGAAGCCATATGCCCGTAGAGCATAATTCCGGGGCGGACCATGTCAAAACGAGCCTCCGGGAAATTGAGGATCGCCGCCGAGTTCGCCATATGTCTGACGGGGACCTGCACTTTCCGCCTGTCCAGCTCGGCAAGAACATTATTGAAGGCACCCAGCTGCGTCATGGCAAATTCCGTATTCGGCGATTCCGCGTTGGAGAAATGGCTCCAGATCGAGGCAATCCGCACATGCTTCAACATCGCCAGCTGTTCGATCTTCTCCGCCGCGCGTTCTACCGGGAAGCCAAGACGGCCCATGCCAGTATCAATCTTTACGTGAATTCCGGTCGTCCGTCTGATACGGCCGCCTGTTTCGCTGATCGCACGGGCTCCATGCCGGGAGGTCACCATGAGTTCCAGATCTGTTTCAACGGCCTGTTCGAGCTGACCCTCGGAGGGGATCTCGAACACCAGGATCCGGGCCTCGATGCCGAAACGCCGCAGTTCAAGGCCCTCGTCAACCCTGGCAACTGCGAGACACGCCACACCAGCCGACAACGCTTCGAGGGCGATATGCTTCACTCCATGTCCGTAAGCGTTCGATTTGACAACAGCCATGATACCGACCGAAGTCCCCACGAGATCACGGATAATCCCAAGATTGTGCCGGAGGGCTCCCAGATCGATCACTGCATGGGTTGGATGGAGTGTCACAACGTCCTCATTGAGATTGACCCAATATCGACACGATGCCCGATAGTTGCAAGCTGTTCAGGAATCACTTGCAGGTGTGTGCTGAAGTCGATAGGTTAGAAGTGACAAACAAGGGAATCCACCATGAATCATACCCGCGGGTATTTGCAACTCGTCGCCTCAGCCAGAAAGCGGGTCAGCGAGATAACAGCTCCAAGAGTCAAATCACGTATGCGGAGGGGCGATAAATTTACCGTGATCGATGTCCGCGAGGACCATGAATGGAACGATTCTCATGTGGCGGGAGCAATCCACATCGGGAGGGGGATCCTGGAACGGGACATCGAGGGCTGGATACCGGACAAGAAAAGCGAGGTTGTGCTCTACTGCGGCGGCGGTTACCGGTCAGTTCTCGCGGCAGAGAGCCTGCAGAAAATGGGGTATCAGAGCGTCCTTTCGATGCGGGGCGGATGGAAGGCCTGGCGCCGGATTCGCGGGCCGGTCGAACAAGGAAATGAGCAAAAGCGTTAGCGTCTGCGCTGACGATACCCCGCCGGGACTCACCCACTCTGTCCGCTTTGCTTTTCTCCCATCGATCAATTCTGTACATTGATACACGAATGAAGGATTCCGCGACTCCGCAGCATATCGGCACGCTCGCCGCGCTTCTTGAGAACGCAGTTGACTATGCCGGACTCTTCCCGCCAGCAAGGCTCACAATGAGCGCGGCGGTGCAGAATTACGCGGCCTATAAAGCCGGAGATTCCTCCTGGATGCTCGGCAGGTTCATCGTCCCGGTGGGACGCCTGGATGAGTTTGAAAAAGAAACCGCTGGCATACTTCCGGATGAACGAGGGATTCCCTGGCACCTGAGTGGCCTGGTCGGGTCGGATCTGCGCCAGGACCTGGATATTGTCAGAGAGTTCAACACACGTCACGGTCCGGATTCACAGAGGGGGAGAGCAATCATCGACACCCTTGAATTGAAAGCCACCGCTCCGGACGAAATTCTGGCCCAGCAGGAGTTCCAAGCAGCGATGACCCGGTTCTATGAAATCCCGATCGAGGAAGATCCGTGCCACCTCATCGCCGCAATCGCACAGATCGGCGCAGGGGCGAAGATACGGACCGGGGGAATTTCAGAGGACTCGTTTCCCTCTTCCCGGAATGTGATTCGGTTCCTGGCGTCCTGTGTTCGGCAAGGTGTACCGTACAAAGCGACGGCCGGCCTGCACCATCCGCTGAAAGGGCTCTATCGACTGACCTATGATGCGCACAGTCCTTCCGGCATGATGTTCGGGTTCCTCAACATCTTCCTCACAGGAGCGTTCCTCGCGTCAGGGATGTCGGAGGAGGATGTGGAGCCGGTCCTTGTGGAGCGGTCCGCTGATGCGTTTCGTTTTGACGAAGATGGCATAACATGGCGAGGATACAGACTCGGACCGGAGGAACTACGCCGCACGAGGCAGATGAACACCGTGTCGTTCGGATCCTGTTCGTTTGTCGAACCGGTGGAAGAACTCCGGGAACTCGGTTTTATGGAATGATTCATTCAACCCCATTCCTGCATGAAGAATCCTGATGAACAAGACACATAATCCCGCTATTCAGTCCTGGGTCGAATCAGCACGGTCCCCGGAAACCGATTTTCCTCTTCAGAATCTCCCGTTCGGTGTATTTCGTCGAAAGGGTGAACGGGCACAACCCGCGGTCGGTGTGGCGCTGGGGTCCATGATAATTGATATCGGACGTTTGCACCGAATTCTTCCGTTCAACGGCATCGCAGCAAAAGGTGCAGATGCCTGTACCGAAGGTACCCTCAACCGATTCCTCGCGGCCGGCCAGGAGGTTTGGAGCGCCCTGAGGGCAGAGCTGTTTGACCGGTTCAGCGAAGAGGAAACGACCAACCGGCCGGTTCTTGAGCAGGCGCTGGTGCCAATGACCGATGCTGAGATGCTCCTCCCGGTGTCGATCGGAGATTACACCGATTTCTACACGTCGATTTTTCATGCCACCAATGTCGGCAGTATGTTTCGACCCGACAATCCGCTCCTTCCCAATTTCAAGCATATCCCGATCGCCTACCATGGTCGCGCTTCTTCGGTGGTGGTGACCGGGACCGCGGTACGAAGACCGTCAGGCCAGACGAAATCGGATGATGCGCCGGCACCTTCCTTTGGACCAACGCGCCTTCTGGACTACGAGGTCGAAGTCGGCATGGTTGTCGGTCCCGGAAATCAGCCTGGCTCGCCGATCAGCATCGACGCAACCCGGTCGAATATCTTCGGCCTCTGTCTGCTGAACGACTGGTCAGCCCGTGATCTTCAGAAGTGGGAATATCAGCCGCTCGGACCGTTTCTGGCAAAGAATTTTGCGACGACGATCTCCCCCTGGCTTGTAACCCTCGAGGCCCTGGAGCCATTCCGCGCACCCGCTTTTCAGCGGCCGGCAGGTGACCCGGATCCTCTTCCTTATTTGTCGTCAACCGGAGAGCGAGAGACGGGGGGAATCGACATCACGCTTGAGGCCCTGATCTCTTCACAAAGGATGAGGGAAGAAAAACGCCCGGGCCACCGGGTCAGCAGGGGGAACTTCAAGGAAATGTATTGGACTGTCGGCCAGATGCTTGCGCATCATGCCAGTAACGGATGTCACATGCGACCGGGGGACCTGCTCGGCAGTGGAACCGTATCCGGTCCTGAGAAGGATCAGCGGGGCTGCCTGCTGGAACTGACGTGGAGGGGAAAAGAGCCGATCACACTGCCGACCGGCGAAACAAGGAAGTTCCTGGAAGACGGCGACGAGGTAACGCTCCGGGGAAGATGCGAACGGAACGGATGCCGCAGGATCGGGTTCGGGGAATGCTCAGGTGTCATCCTGCCGGCATCGGGGGGAACCTCATGACGATCCGGACCGGCCTGCTCACCGCGGCACTCATGCTGGGCATCTGTCATCCTCCCGCACCGGGCCAGACCAGCATGAACGTCACTCTGTTCGGCGTACTCGACCCGAACCCGGTACGATACTCCGGAAGCTGGGGATGGGTGTCACCGGGGGGAGCCGAATACGCCATACTCGGAGGATTCGCCGGGACACATATCATCGCGATCGATGACTCGGATGACGTCCACCAGGCAGACTTCGTCGAGGGCCAGCCTTCGAACTGGCGGGAGATCACGGTGATCGGCAACCACGCCTATGTGGTCACGGAGGGGGGCGGCGACCTTCAGGGAATGCAGGTGATCGATCTCTCTCCACTCCCGGACAGCGTGCATCTGGTGACGACGTATACGACAACCTTTACACGCGGCCATATCATCATGCGGGACATCAGTACTGATTCGGCCATCGTGTACGTCAGCGGAACATCGACCACCGGCGGTGTACACATGATCGACGTCTCCGATCCCGCCAATCCGACTCAGGTCGGCCTCTATGATCCCCCCTATTATATCCATGATGCCCATGTCCGGGGAGATCTGCTGTTCGCTTCCGCTCTTGGGAGCGGACTCGACATCGTCGATATTTCCGACAAGTCCAATCCTACCGTTATATCCAGGATCAGTCACCAGGCTGATTTTACCCACAGCGCGTGGACAACGGATGACATGAGCCATGTGGTGGTGACCGACGAAGTGGACGGGCTGCCGGCACGGATCTGGAATATCGAGGATCTTGATAATCCGTTTGAAGTGTCACAGTTCTCTGCAAACCTGCAATCTCTTGTGCACAACCCGTACGTCCTGGACGATCTTGTGTTCCTCTCTCACAACACAGAAGGACTCCGGGTGCTTGATATCGCAGATCCTGCCCTGCCTGTTGAGGTCGGATACTATGACACATATGCGGGACCATCGGGAGGATTCAACGGCCTGTGGTCCGCCTACCCGTATTTGCCGTCCGGGAAGATCCTCGGAGGAAATCGCGAAGACGGGCTCTATGTCTGGCGGTTCAACGGGACACGGGCCGGCAGAATCTATGGAGTGGTGGTCGACTCCGCCAGTGGTGAGCCACTCATCGCCGGCATCACACTTGAAGAAACCGGGCGGACCGTTGAGAGCGGGGCCGACGGCCGTTTCGGCATCGGTGAAGTTCCGTCGCCGCCGAATGGCTATACGCTGGTGGTTTCAGCCTCGGATTATGCCGAAAAAAGAATCGAAGCGATCCCGTTGAACAGTGGCGACAGCCTCTGGTTCGAGATCCGCATGGTTTCGACAATCACTTCGGTCGAAGACGCGCAGATCCCCGCCTCCATCCGACTTTTCCAGAACTACCCGAACCCGTTCAACGGGACCTCTCAGATCCGGTTCTCCCTATCCGCAACTTCGCACGTTTCGTTGACTGTCTATGATCTCCTGGGGAAGGAGATTGCCATTTTGGTCGACGAACAGCTCTCAGCGGGAACGCATCTGCGGAGGTGGGACGGATATGACACGGACGGCGAATCAGTAAGCAGCGGCATCTACTTCTACCGGCTCGAGGCAGGCGGCATGCATGAGGTTCGTTCCATGACCCTTCTCAAGTGATGAGATTCACAGAGACAACAGAAAAGATCACCGTGACCGTACGCCCGGTCTATCTCGACGGACAGTCAAACTTTATCCGGAAGAAGCTTGTCTTTGCATATTTTGTGAGGATCGAGAACAATGGATACGAGCCGGTCAAGCTTCTGAGGAGACACTGGATCATCACTGATGGCAACGGCAAAGTCACCGAGGTCGAAGGCGAGGGAGTCATCGGCCTCCAGCCCGTCATTTCACCGGGGCACGCGCACGAGTACTCCAGCTTCAGCATTATCGAAACGATGGAGGGAACGATGAGGGGAGCCTACCTCATGCAGAGATCAGGCGGAGAGCAGTTCTGGGCCAGAATTCCGCAGTTTTCGTTGCGTGCAGCAGCGAACTGAGATTTCGAGTGTACCGAATGGCCAGCATTCTGGACGTCTGACAGGAAAAAAAGACAGTTACGATCTTACCGTTTTCACCAAAAAACTCACAGAACATTACCCAATGTCCGGGAATCCCCCCAAATCAATGGCATGATTTGTGCCATTGACATGCCATGGAGGTTTCTTTATATTCACCGTCACTCTCCATCCGGAACGAAGGGGAATTCAGGGGCGTTTGTAAAGACGGGGGAGTTTGACCGCATTATCTCACTAGAGAAAGATTATGGCGGATATGGAAGGTAACTTTTCGAACAGGGTTCAGGATGTCATCAGACTGAGCCGCGAGGAAGCGCTTCGACTCGGCCATGACTATATTGGAACCGAGCACCTCCTTCTCGGAGTCATCCGTGAGGGAGAGGGGATCGCCGTGAAAATACTCAGGAATCTCGGCGTTGACCTTTACAAATTGAAGAAGGCGATTGAGGATACTGTTCGCACCTCCGGCGGGACGCTCACCATTGGCAACATTCCGCTTACGAAACAGGCGGAAAAAGTCCTGAAAATTACCTATCTGGAAGCGAAGCTTTACAAGTCCGACGTGATCGGGACCGAGCACCTCCTCCTTTCGCTCCTGCGGGATGACGATAATATCGCTGCCCAGATCCTTCATCAGTTCAATGTCCACTATGATGTCGTCCGCAATGAACTTGACAATATTCTGAGCGGCAAACCGTCATCCCCTGTCCAGGCGGCTCCGGCGGAGAGAAAACAGGAAAAATCAAAGACTCCGGTCCTCGACAACTTCGGTCACGATCTGACAAAACTCGCAGGTGAGGACAAACTCGATCCGATCGTCGGACGGGAAAAGGAAATTGAACGTGTGGCCCAGGTATTGAGCCGCCGGAAGAAGAACAACCCTGTCCTGATTGGCGAGCCCGGCGTGGGTAAGACTGCGATCGCCGAAGGTCTCGCAATGCGTATCGTTCAGAAAAAGGTTTCGAGGGTCCTTCACGGCAAACGTGTCGTCACGCTTGACCTTGCCGCCCTCGTCGCCGGGACCAAGTACCGGGGCCAGTTCGAGGAACGGATGAAAGCGGTGATGAATGAGCTGGAGAAATCCACAGACGTGATCCTTTTCATTGACGAACTTCACACGATTGTCGGCGCAGGCGGGGCCTCCGGATCTCTTGACGCCTCCAATATGTTCAAGCCGGCCCTTGCACGGGGTGATCTCCAGTGCATTGGCGCAACAACCCTCGACGAATACCGTCAGTTCATCGAGAAGGATGGCGCGCTTGACCGTCGCTTCCAGAAAATCATGGTCGATCCCACGACCGTTGATGAGACGATCCAGATCCTGAGGAACATCAAGCACAAGTATGAAGAGCATCATGGGGTCCACTACTCCGATAAGGCGATTGACGGCGCGGTGAGGCTGAGCGACCGGTACATTACCGACCGGTTCCTTCCTGACAAGGCGATCGATGTGATGGATGAAGCCGGATCACGCGTCCACCTTTCCAATATCCATGTTCCGAAGGATATCCTTGATCTTGAAGCTGAGGTTGAAAAGATCAAACTTTCCAAGAATCAGGTTGTACGCAATCAGAATTTCGAAGAAGCGGCACGGCTCCGGGACCTTGAAAAGAAACTCCTGAGTGACCTTGAGATCGCAAAGCGTGAATGGGAATTGAAGGCCCAGGAAACGATTCACGAGGTGTCCGACGAACAGATTGCCGATGTCGTTTCCATGATGACCAGCATTCCGGTGAACAAGATTGCGCAGTCGGAGTCACAGAAGCTGCTCCAGATGGATGTCGTTCTGAAAGGACAGGTGATTGGCCAGGACGAGGCGATCGAAAAACTCTCGAAAGCGATCAGACGAACCCGGGCCGGGCTCAAGGACCCAAAACGTCCGATTGGATCATTCCTCTTCCTCGGCCCGACCGGTGTCGGAAAAACGGAACTGGCAAAAGCGCTCGCCCGTTTCCTGTTCGACAGCGAGGAAGCGTTGATCCGGATTGACATGAGCGAGTACATGGAGAAATTCAATGTCTCCCGGCTCGTCGGCGCTCCTCCGGGTTATGTCGGCTACGAGGAAGGCGGCCAGTTGACGGAGAAGGTCCGCAGGAAGCCCTACTCTGTGGTATTGCTGGACGAGGTCGAAAAGGCACATCCGGATGTCTTCAACATCCTGTTGCAGGTGTTCGACGACGGAGTGCTGACCGACAGCCTTGGTCGCCGCGTCGACTTCAAGAACACGATCATGATCATGACATCGAATGTCGGGACAAGGGACCTCAAGCAGGGAGGCGGATTTGGCTTCGGGATTTCTTCCAGTGAGAACGAATACGGAGCGATGAAGTCCACCATCGAGGATTCACTCAAGAGAGTGTTCAACCCTGAATTCCTGAACAGGATCGATGAAGCGATCATCTTCCATCAGCTGGAAAAGAGACATATCGTGGATATCGTTCAGATCCAGGTGGCGGATCTGCTGAAACGGATGGCCAGTATGAACATCACGCTGGAACTGACCAAACAGGCAAGGGAATTTCTTGCCGAGAAGGGCTATGATCCGGCTTATGGTGCCCGGCCGCTGCGGCGTGCGATCCAGAGACATCTGGAAGATCCGATTGCCGAAGAGGTCCTGAAGGGAAAATTCGGCGAACAGACAACGATCCGGGTAGGGGTCAGCAAGAAATCCGGTGAACTCAAGTTCTCGAAAGCGGGAACGGAAGACAAGGCTGGTGAGGTGAACGAAGAGGAGGAGTCGGCGGACGTAAAATAACCATAATCGCTCATGGAAACAGAAAGGTCCTGCCAGCAATGGCAGGACCTTTCTGTTTAACGGAAGAATCTGAGCATGAGATGGGTTTTTGAACTACACTGCTTCTGTCTCCAGGTGACGGCGGGCCACTGTTCGCCCCCCCTTGCTCTCACAACCGGTCTAGCGCCGCTCGTCATCCGTGATGGTCCGAATCCAGTCACCATGACTGGAGAGGCGGACGTAGTATTCCCGGACGCCGTAAACACCTTCACGACCGTTGGTCGCCCGGGTGCTCTGGGCCGAACTGATTCCTGCCAGGGAAGCCCTGCCGTTGACCAGGATAAATGCCGGTCCACCGCTGTCGCCCGGTCCGCTCACCCCTTCCATCGCCATGACGTTGCCAGTGCTGGCTCGAGGGTCATCAAAATCCCACTTCAACCAGAAGCCGCTCACATCTTCCACTCTGTTGGTCGCAGCACGCAGCAACCCGTCATTGCCCAGAGGGCCTGACAATCCTGTCCCGTTGTCACCATTTCCGATAATCAGGACAGATTTGTGCAACTCGTCCTTCTCAGCATAGACAGGGATAGGCTGCAGTTCGTTGATATCGTTCCGAATCCGTATCAGAGCCAGGTCATAGACCTGATCGTCTTCCCACTGCGGATGAACAACGATCTCTCTGATCTCATACCTCCTGTTCTTTGCAGTAATCGAGTCGCCAACATTCAAGTAGTCAGCGACGTGAGCAGCAGACAGTACCCACTCCTGACGAATGAGCGTCCCCGCCATATCTGTCGCATTGAAAAAGAACAGCGACTCGACTTCAGGGTACTGCTGCGCCAGGTCGATATACCTGTGATCTTCAACGTCGTGCCACGTGATAATCGGCTCTCCTGACATTGGCAGCAATGGGAGCAGTGCGGTGAGCACCAGGCCTATGTGGCGAATGATGATCCTCAATGCCATAGACGTAGCGATGGGTATTGGACAACTCAGAAACTCACAGTGAATACTACGATTTGCCAGGAAAGAATCCAAGAGGGCGAGGCGCTGTTGCCGTGCGGCCTCGTTTGAATATTACGCTCAAATCATTACCTTAGGCAACAGTTTCGACCAACCAGCCAACAAGGTGACCGATGAAGACCTGTTTCTCAATTCTTGCACTTCTGATAGCAACCAGCACGACCACCCGGGCCCAGCTCACCTATGGTTCTGAAGTCACAGGAAACCTGATGATTCCAACCTCCTCATTCTCCGATGCATTCAAGACCGGGTATGGCGGCACGCTGGGGATGTTCTTTGATATGCAGGACAATTTGAGGGTGACCCTTTCGGGTGGGTATCTGTCGAGCGGCGTCAAGGAAAGTGGTGTTCAGTCCATGTACGAGCAGGCAGGTGGGACTGGGACAATCAGCCCCACAGGTTCGGTCAAAACAATTCCCCTGCTTCTCGGCCTCCAGTTGATCACACCCGGACCGATGCGGATCTATGGCGCTTTGGAAGCAGGGATCTACATTTACAGGGTTGATGTCTCTGCGACCATTACCGACAATACAGGAAGTTCCAACGTACGGCTCGCTGATGAAACACGGACTGAATTCGGAGTGAACGCTGGTTTCGGAGCGTTGTTTCCGCTGAAGGATGACCTGTCAGCGACGGCCGGTGTCAAGTACCATTTCGTCCAGACGTCCGACTTCCG
>JAOUDE010000323.1 GCA_029859455.1 Ignavibacteria bacterium
AGCCGCAAACATGGCCGAAACAGCGATTGGATTCATCTCAATAACGCCAACATCATCTCCATGCCTGACAAATGGGAATATCCCTGGTATGCGGCCTGGGATCTCGCTTTTCATTGCATTCCCCTGGCGATGATCGATCCCGGATTCGCAAAGGACCAGCTGGTGCTACTGACACGGGAGTGGTATATGCACCCGAACGGTCAGTTTCCTGCTTACGAGTGGGCCTTCGGTGACGTGAATCCGCCCGTTCACGCCTGGGCAACCTGGCGTGTTTACAAGATGGATCAAAGAATGAACAGCGGCAAAGGGGACATCGATTTCCTTGAGCGTGTCTTCCACAAACTCCTGATCAACTTTACCTGGTGGGTCAACCGAAAGGACGCGGAGGGATACAACATCTTTCAGGGCGGATTTCTGGGACTCGATAATATCGGCGTCTTCGACAGAAGCGCACCGTTGCCGACCGGAGGTCATATTGCTCAGGCGGACGGTACCAGCTGGATGGCGATGTACTCACTGAACCTCCTTCGTATCGCTCTCGAGCTCGCGGCCACGAAACCGATCTATCAGGACATGGCCACCAAATTTTTCGAGCACTTCATGTATATCGCAGGCGCAATGGCCAACATCGGTGAGAGTAACATCGACCTCTGGAGCCAGGACGATGAATTCTTCTATGACGTGTTGCACTACCCTGACGGTGGCAGCATCCCGTTGAAAGTCCGTTCCATGGTCGGTCTGATTCCGCTTTTCGCTGTCGAAACGATCGAACCGGAGCTGCTTGAGAAGCTGCCCGAATTCAAGCAACGCATGGACTGGTTTCTCGATTACAGAAAAGATCTTGCGGCTCTGGTCTCACGATGGGAGAAACCGGGTCTTGGTGAGCGCAGACTCCTCTCGGTTCTGCGGGGACATCGGATGAAGAAACTTCTGAAGCGGATGCTGGACGAAAATGAGTTCTTGTCAGACTACGGGGTTCGGGCCCTGTCCCGCATCCATAAGGACCATCCTTACGAACTGACAGTGGACGGCAGCAAATTTCGGGTTGAGTATACCCCCGCTGAATCTGACAGCGGCTTGTTTGGAGGCAATTCCAACTGGAGGGGACCGATCTGGTTTCCGGTCAACTTCCTCATCATCGAGTCCCTGCAAAAATTCCATCATTACTACGGGGACGATTTCAAGGTCGAATGCCCAACAGGTTCCGGAACATATATGACAATCGATGAAGTTGCCAACGAACTCTCGCGCCGGCTGTCCACCATCTTCCTGCGGAATGGCCGGGGAGAGCGTCCGGTTTTCGGGGACAATGCCACACTTCAGAGCGACCCGCATTTCCGTGATTTCATACTCTTCCATGAGTACTTCAACGGCGATACCGGAGCGGGGGTTGGCGCATCGCATCAGACCGGATGGACCGGACTTGTCGCCAAACTTCTTCAGCCGAGACCTCCGGAGACTGGACCGGCACGGCGGCCCGCCTGACCATACTCTTTCCCGGAAGAGAGTCGCCGGATCCACAGCTTGCGAATCATGCATTATTCCCGTAATTTTCGCCGGAAGCGCTTCTGAGGATAACCAACGAGGAGCAGTATGCGAGCGATCTGGAAAGGGCATATCCGGTTTTCCCTGGTGACGATCCCGGTGCGGGTCTACAATGCCGTGGATACTGACCAGAAGATCCGGTTCAACCAGCTTCACGCGGAGGACCACGGCCCGATCGGCTATGACAAGCGGTGCAAGAAGTGCAATAAGATTGTCACCGCCGATGAGATCGTAAAAGGATATCCGTACGAGCCGGATCATTATGTGATCGTCGAAAAGAGCGACATGGAGAAGATCAAGCTCAAGAGCACCAAGATTATCGAGATCGCCGGTTTCATCGATGAATCCGAGGTTCACCCGACCATGTACGAGGCTCCTTACTATGCCGGGCCGGACGGCCCGGTCGCCGTCAAGGCGTACTCCCTCCTCAGCGCCGCGCTGCGCGAGACCGGCAAGGTTGGTATCGGCAAGGTGGTCCTGCGTGACCGGGAAGATATCGTCCTGATCGCCCCGTATGAAAACGCCGTCGCCCTTTACCGTCTCCGGACGCCGAAAGAGATCAGGAATGTTGGTAAGGTACCCCAGGTGGAAACCAAGCCGGTTGAGAAAGCACAGTTGAAGCTTGCGCGGAATCTGATCGATTCCATGACCAGCGATCTGAAGAAAATCGACCTGACCGACACCTATCATGATGCCTTGCGTGAGATGATCGAGGCAAAAATCGAAGGGAAGGAGATCGTGATGGTGGAAGAAGAGGAAGCCCCCGTGGTGGACATCATGACAGCGCTGAAGCAAAGCATCGAACAAGCGAAGTCACAGAAGAAGCCGATGGAAAAAGCAAAGGGTGAGAAGAAGAAAGCGGTAAAGTCAAAGGGAAAATCACGCAAGACCAAGGTTGCCTGAAGCGATGACGAACGTCCTCCAGTTCACACCACGCCCCCCGTCGAAATTCGGTTTCGAGCGGGTCCGGAAGCGAAAGAAAGGGCCTGCAGGAAAGCGGGGACAGCTGAATCTGTTCTCCGGAGGCGGTGCGCAGGTTCTCCGTCTTCCGTCCGATATCAGCCCGTTCGAGGAGGCGCTTCTGCTCGATGAGCGCGATGATGAGCGCGCGGAAAGTGCGTACCGCCAGGCGATCGAGGAGCAGGACAGTGTCGCGGATGCATATTGCAATCTCGGTATCCTGCAATCACGATCGGGAAAAACAGCACAGGCATTCGATTCATTCACAAAAGCGCTGGAACACTCTCCCCGGCACTTCGAGGCGCATTTCAATCTTGCGAATCTTTATTTCGACTCCGGCGACCTCAAACTGGCAAGACTCCATTACGAAATGGGTCTGGAAGTCGACCCGGAGTTTGCCAATCTCTATTTCAACCTCGGCCTTGTGCTCGCGTCTCTCGGCGACCTCCGCCCCGCATCAGAGGCGTTCCGGAAATACAGGCAACTCGCCCCACCCGAGGAGGCGTCAAAAGCTGACAACCTGCTCGAAAGCATCAACCGCTCGCTCAACACGCGCTGACCAGATTTCGGGGGCTAAAGCCCCCTCATGAGCAACGTGACCCCTCCAGCCCCGAGCTGAAGCTCGGGGCTGGAGGTAAATCGCCCTGACGCCGATGCCCCGCGGTAGAAACACCGACGATTGAGGTCATGCAACATTTTTTTCGTCCGCCGCCAACCCGCAACACAGGCACGACCTTCAGGTCGTGCAACATAGACCAATCCATA
>JAOUDE010000324.1 GCA_029859455.1 Ignavibacteria bacterium
AGAGTTACAGTGATGTGGAATCACCCTGCAGGTGCGCGTGAAGAGAAGTGAGGCAAAGGGGGGGCTCTCAGGTCTGGTCACGCTGAACTGCCGGGTCCAAAGGATCCCTTCGGAAGAGTCCAACGTATTGACCTATCGGAATGAACTTAGCCTTATTTAGCCAAAAGGAATTAGATTGTCAACCGATTGCAGAAAAACAAGACATTCTGGTTCACTTCCCCTTGCCTGGCGATCTATCCCCACCCGGATGAAAAACAGGCATAATGTCTCGGTCTGTTCACGGGAATGGACCTTCACTATGCGCCAGAGTCCCTTTGGATCGCCGCCTGACCTCACCAATATCTTCATTTCGACAGAGGGACAAACTGGAATCGAAGCTCGTTCTCGGGGGATTGAGGAACAAATTCAATACGCCCATGGTCATTGTTATCTTGAAGAATAACCATCAATGGACTGACCAGCCACTGCTTGACTACGCACGACAATCCAACCAATTTTCCGGTTCAATAACCGGAAGGAAGCTGAGACACAGCGTTGCCTCTCTATTCTGGAGGCTCTTCCTGAATCCGTGCGTATGATCCCGGTCAGAAGGTCGAGGCTTGCATTTGTCCCTTGAGGAGTCTACCATCATGCATGGCTGAACCAATGAACGCAGTATCCACCGCCCGGCTCTGGAGACCTCTTTCCCTGCTTGTTGTCCTCATTGTCCTGATCACAAGTCACTCCCCCGCCCAGCTCGACAGATGGAGAACGAAACTGCTTCAGCGGATCGAGATCGGGATGACCCCGGATGAAGTGAAAGATACGATCGGCCGGCCCGACTCGATCCTGGCAGGATCCCCCGGGGCCACGTCTGACAAGATGATCTCGATGCCCGACCTCCGCGGAGAGGAACGGTTCAGCACCTGGTTCTACCTCCACGAGGTGATCTTCGAAGATGAGCTGCTGGGAGGCGACACGACGTCGACAATCAACGGAAGGACTGTCCCCAACGCATTGTTTGAGAAGTACAAGTACAGAACATCGGTCTATCTCTACAACGATAGACTGATCAACCCTGATCAGGTGATCGAACAGGATCTCTGGAGAGACCCGAACCTGAGCATCGTCGACAATGCCCGCATCGAGCAAAAGGTTTCTCCGCCCCGCATTATTCAGACCCCCTACCGGCCTGTCCTTTCGATAACGTTCGACGGCATCACCCGTGTGGTTTCCTCCATGAACGTCTTCTTCAAGAGGGACCATTAGAGCATTTTTGCAGCAGACAAGAAATCCTGCTCCTTTTTCTTGTCTGCATGTTTCCCTAACTTGACCGCATGACAGACCTCCCGACGATCGCCGATATACATCAGGCTGCAGAACGAATCGCCTCCGTTGTCCATAACACACCGGTCCACACATGCCGGACATTCGATCTGTCAACCGGCTGCCGTGCCTATTTCAAGTGTGAGAATTTTCAGAAAGTGGGAGCATTCAAGGCACGAGGTGCCTCGAATGCTGTTCTGAGTCTGGGGAACGAGGTCACCAGCGTTGCCACGCATTCCTCCGGCAACCATGGTGCCGCTGTTGCCTATGCCGCCCGATTATCGGGAAAGAATGCGCAGATTGTGATCCCTGAAGGCTCGAACAGATTGAAGGTAGAGGCGATCAGGCAGTACGGTGGGATAATCAGACCCTGCGCTCCGGGGATGAGGTCCCGTCAATCATCGCTTGCCGACGTCGTGCGGGAGACGGGCGCCGCCGTGATTCATCCGTTCGATGACAGTCTGGTGATCGCAGGCCAGGGAACCGCCGCTCTCGAACTGCTCGGGGATCTCCCGGACATTGACCTGATCGTCACACCGGTAGGAGGTGGCGGCCTGATCTCAGGTACTCTCCTCGTTGCAAAATCACAGAACCGGCCGGTCAGGGTCATCGGTGTCGAACCGGCAACGGCAGATGACGCCAGACAGTCCTTCCGGTCCGGCACGCGTGTCACGATTGATGCCGCTAAGACAATTGCAGACGGGCTCCGGGCCTCGATCGGAGAGCGGAATTTCGAATTGATAAGGACCTATGCCGACGACATTGTTACTGTCACAGACGAGGAGATTGTAACAGCCATGAGGTTTGTCCTGACCCGCATGAAGATCCTTATCGAACCCTCCGCAGCAGCACCTGTCGCGGCATTGTTGAACGGTCGTATTGCTGACCACGGGAAGAAGATTGGTATCATTCTCACCGGTGGCAACGCCGACCCCGACGACCTCCCCTGGTAGGAAACAAAAAAGGCGGCCGAAGCCGCCTTTCCTTCTCTTTTCCGATTCCTACTTTGATAGCAACATCTTTTTACAACTACATCCGCGCCGGTTGACACCTTGTACAGATACAGTCCGCTTGAGACCGGCTGACCGACACCGTTTTTCCCGTCCCACTCCACCACTTTGATTCCGGGAGATTCGACCTGATCGGCCAGCAGACGGATCCGCTCACCAAGGACATTGAAAATCTCTACTGTCACGTGACCCTCGTGTGCCAGTTCATATCGGATCACCGTTGTCGGATTGAATGGATTGGGGTAGTTCTGTCCAACCGCAAGTTCGTCAGAAGCGACAGCTTCCTGCACGGGTAATGCGGAAACCTCCGTGGAGTGCACAACAGCAGCGATCCGGGCGTTCCGCTGTCCATCCATTTCAACGACCATCGAGGCATCGATCGGAAGGTCTTCCGTAAGGACCGTTGTTGTCCCGTCGGGCCAGTCGAGGGTAATCGACTGAACGATCGTTGCGTTGCCAAGTCCAAAATAGACCTCAAAACCGTTCTGACCCGAGAATGCACTTCCGGCAAAAAGTGTCTTCCGTACAATCCTTTCCTCACCGACAGGATTGCTCGCCTGGACGGTAATCTTCGTACCAACCGCATCCTTGCTGACGGTGCCCGCGTTGCCGACAGGCCTCACCTTCAGCCAGTGGAACGACGTCGCCGGTCGGAACGTGAATAACCGGTTAGGTTCTCTGACGATGTCCGGCTCCGAGACAGGGCCGCCATTGATGACTGCAATTTCCACCGTTCCGTTATTATCAACATCAACAAACGAAATTCCATGGGTCCGGTACGGGTACTGTGGCACTGTCATAGACCCCGGAATCTGAGCAGCAACATCAATGGACGCTGTCTCATTGGAATAGGTCGGAATATCTGCTCCGAACACGTTCGTGCTGACGTAGAAACGATCATGCTGACCGGCTGATGGACCTCCATTGCCGACATAGATATCGGGGGTC
>JAOUDE010000325.1 GCA_029859455.1 Ignavibacteria bacterium
GGTCAACCACTGTGAAACATCATAATAATAGAACTGTTTGGACCACAGCATTCCGGCGAAAGCCTGACGCTGAACACGGCGGGCGTCGTCGCCTTTGATTTGCGATTGCAGGTCACTGTAGAACGCATCTGCCTCTTTCCTGCGCAGGGCGAGAAGAACGTTGAAGTCCGTGAAGGGAGTATCTGTTGCCGTATCGGTAAGGCGCAACCGCAACTCAAGGCTGCTGCCTGCCCCGATCGTTCTTTGAAAGTTCACTCCTGCCTTTGTTCCGGTCTGTTCGGGATTCACCGCTTCGCGGATACCGTCCACAATGCAGTCGTTGAGTCCGTCTTTGAAGTATCCCGGCTCGTCGATTCCGAAGAGCCGCGCCACATTCGTTTTGTTGTCGCAAAACGTCAAAGCCGCATCGCCATCAGCGTAGAGAAAGCGCTCCCCGAGTTGCGGGTGCTGCATCCGTATAGTTCCTTTTCCTGCAGAGCTCATTATCGGTTTGTGATTGCTCCCGTGACCCCATGACCAGGTATTCCGGAACACCACCTGAGGGATTATGTTCAAATTCGTTTCGACCGGACCACGATTATGGGCGGTGATGACCATGAGGATATCTTCAGGACTTCCCTTTGCATACTCCACGAACACGTCACAATACTCGCCGTTATTGAAAATCCCCGTATCGATCAGCTCGAACTCGGGATCCTTCCTGCTCCGTCTGTGATTCTCTTCCTTGAGCCGCTCGTACGGAAATTCTCCATGTGGATACTTGTACAGCATCTTCATGTAGGAATGGGTTGGCGTGTTGTCCAGATAATAGTAGCACTCTTTCACATCCTCGCCGTGATTTCCTTCTTCGCCACCAAGGCCGAAGAACCGTTCCTTGAGAATCCGATCCCGGCCATTCCAGAGGGCGAGCGACAGGCAAAGATACTGGTCCTCATCGCAAATCCCCGCGATTCCATCCTCCCCCCACCGATATGCCCTGCTGCGGGACATTTCGTGTGTGACGAACTTCCATGCATCACCGTTCGGGCTGTAGTCCTCCCGCACCGTTCCCCATTGCCGGTCGCTTACATACGGTCCCCATTTTTTCCATTGAGAACCGCTGGAAAGGAGGCGTTTGTTTTCCTCAGTCATGAGAATGTCTCATCGAACAAGTGTCAGGAAGATTCCTTTGTCTCAGGATTGTTTGTCTTGCAGGACTCAGTTTGACAGATCCGGCCGCATTCTGAGAAACACCGGCTCTCTCAACAGATTGTCTTTCGTCAACGATGCGTATTGCACTTCGCAGAAGAGCGACGGTTCGATCCAGACGGTGTTCTTGTCATCGAGTGGTTTTTCCTTGACCGCTCGCTTTGCCTTTTTCATCTTCTTCAGGAGTGCCAGGACCTCTTTGAGGCTTCGCGAGTCGAATCCTGAGCCGACTTTTCCGAGGTAGCGCAGTCCATCCTCCGTTCTCTCAGCAATCTGCAGCGCGCCGAAAGTCGATTCCCGGTCACCCTTCCCGCCTGTGTATCCGATGATGACGCAATCGATCGTGTTCCTTGTCTTGATCTTTATCCACTGGTGGCTCCGACGTCCCGGCTGGTAGACACTGGTGCGATCCTTTGCCATGATTCCCTCCAGGCCGGCGGCAGACGCGGCTCGGAACAGCTCCTTCCCTTCGGTGACCACTTCGCTCACGCGGTACGGAGTGCCCCTCCGCACAGCGCTCGTGAGCCAGGCTCTTCGTCTGATAAGCGGCTCATTGACGATCGGCCGTCCGTCGAGGTAAAGACAGTCGAACAGGTAGCAGACAACAGGATAGCGCGCCTTTGCCCTGGCAATGGCACCGTCTGATGTCTGCTGTACCCGATGGATTGCGTGCTTGAACACCGGCTTTCCCTCATCGTTCAGGCAGACGATTTCGGCATCGAACAGGGCGGAACTCGCCCTGAAGCCCTGATCAGGGATGAGGAGTTCCGGGAATTTTTTTGTGATGTCATGCTGGTTCCTGCTCCATATTTTCATCTCTCCTTCATCGAGACTGATCATCGCCCGGATTCCATCCCACTTAACTTCATACAGGAAATCTCCTTCCGCAGGCGGCGTATTGCTGCTCTGCGCCAGCATCGGTTCGACCGGCTGCTGTAACCAGTCGATCTGCGGCTTGTCGACGCGCTGGATGATCCACTCGTTCTCTTTCGTCCTGTGTGTGCTGTACTCAGCGTTCAGCTCTTTGCTGTTGAGTCGAACATAGAAACCACCTTTTTTCTCTTTCGTGATTTCATACTTTCCTCTGGCGTAGATCCACATGTCACCGCCGCCGTACTGACCTTTCGGTATCGTCCCTTCAAAGTTGAGATATTCGAGCGGGTGGTCTTCGGTGGCAACAGCGAGGCGGATGATTCCGGGGCGGGGAGGGAGGCCCTTCGGGACAGCCCACGATTTCAATGTCCCGTCCTGCTCGAGTCGGAGGTCGTAATGAAGTCGTGATGCATGGTGCCGGTGGACCACAAATGCATTCCCTTCTCCCACATCAACGGCCGGTGGCGGTTCCGGGGTCCGAGAGAACTCGCGTTTTTCTTCATACGTCCTGAGTTGTTCCGGCGTCTTTCTTTTACGGGAGGGTGGAAGCGTACTTGCAGATGGAACGGTCTCCCGTTCCGTGTGGAGGCGTACCGCATATGCGCCGATTCCTTCCCAGGCATCTCCCCGTTCAAGCACCCTTGCGGGGACGGTATGGATGTTCAGTTCAGCCGGTCTCGTGACTGACGTCAGTTCCCCCCAGTTCAGCGGGGTTGAGACCGGCGCCTCGGGCAGGCCTCTGACGCTGTAGGCTGAGACAATCGTCTGGTAGGTCCGGTTGCGGTAAATATCAAGGAGCAGCTTCCCCTTGCGGGCCTCTTTCTTGATATGAAGGGTTGTGGTCGAGCTGTGAGCCGCGACGAACAATTTGGCGATTTCCTTGGCAGCCTCAAACATCTGATCGAATCCCGAGCGTGGTTCGATCGGGGCGACAACATGGAGCCCCTTCCGACCGGTTGTTTTCACGAATGAGTGATACCCGTATCCTTCGAGATGTTCCTTGAATTCAAGGGCGAGACCGACAACCTCTGAGAATGGATATTCCTCCGGCGGATCAAAATCGAACGCCATGTAGTCCGGTTTGTCCAGATGCGGGATCCGGGAATGCACCTGATGCAGTTCGATGCAGGCAAGGTTGGCGAGCCAGACGAGTGACGCTTCCTCGGTGGCAACTACGTAATCGATCTTATCTTTCTTCTC
>JAOUDE010000326.1 GCA_029859455.1 Ignavibacteria bacterium
AAAGTTGTCATGATGCGCAATACCGCTGAACGCCACCACCGGGTCAGAGGGAATCGTCCCGATCGGAGTCCCGTCAGAACACCTCCGCAAGTCACCAGCTTCATAGGTAAAGCACACGACCGGCTTCGATCGTTCCAGTTGTCCCAGCCAGCGGATCGCGGATGGCTCGGGGGCATTCGAGACTGCCACGACATCCGCCCTTGCGGCCGAACTGACCGGCTCTCTCAATTTCCCCGCCGGGAGCACCCTTTCGACCGAAAGATCGGTCGACCCGTCCATCACCAGCACGTTCAAATCCCGGCCGATGTACCGGTGCTGGTAGGCATCATCGAGCAGGACCACTTGTGCTCCGCGCCGGACCGCTTCCTTCGCGGCATCCACCCGCCTCTCGCCAACGACAACAATTGCCTCCGGCAAACGTCTGGCAACCTGGACCGGTTCATCGCCGCCATCGGCGGCACGTGCAATCGACCCTTTTCCGTCGGAGACGATCCGGACTCCCGACGTCTTCCTTCGATACCCGCGGCTGACCACACCGGGAATATAGCCGGCCTTCCTGATCACTCCGGCCAGATACTGGACAAGCGGCGTCTTCCCCGCCCCTCCAACGACAAGGTTCCCTACTGATATTACCGGAACGTCAAGACGGGTGGTTCTCAGTATCCCCCAATCGAACGCCCTGTTCCGGAGCCCAACCGCTCCCTTCATGATCCAGGAGAAAGGATACAGTATCCGGTTCACCGGAGCCCGCTCCGGTTCCTCAACGTATCTCCTCCAGTCGCCGGTCAACCTCCTCCAGTTCCGCCGTCTTTCCATGCAGCTTGTAGATCTTCCTCAGGGAGACCAGCATTGACCTCCGGCTCTCGCTCAGGAGCTTGTATGGTGAACCGGAACGGAACTCCGGATCGGCGGTGCTGAAAAAATCGATCCTCTCATCAGCCGCCGCCACACCTTCCCGGTACGTCCTCTCGGCTGTCTGCTGGCGATCAACAGCAAAGTACGCATCGCCCAGCAACCGGTAGAACCCTCCGACATACGGCGAATGACCGTACGCGGAAACTGCTTCTTTCTGTGATGTGATGACCTCCTGGAAGAGGCCGTCCTCGAAATACGCCAGCCCGAGGTTGTATTGCTGTCTGTCCCCGGGGAAACGTTCAGCCTGCTTCCCGGCATAGTGCAGAAAGAGATCCTGTTCGCCGAGAGCATGGGTGATCTCCGTCAGGCGGTTATACGTTTCCGCGTCCTCCTGACGGGCCGATTCCAAACGCTGGTAGCAGATGAGGGCCCACCGGAATTCTGATTCATGCGCCGCGCTCCCCGGCTCCCGGGTCAACCCGGTCTGGTAGCATATCTGCCCGAGGTCGCGCAGTGCCGGGACGTAAACAGAATCAATCGCCAGCGCCGCTTCAAGGTAATGTCGTGCGCTGTCGAACTCTGCCGCCCTGTAGAGACGATGCCCCTCGCCATACAATGACTCACTGGTCAACAATGGCGGAGCAGAACTCCGGCTCTCATTCTCAATGCGACCCGATGAAGAACATCCGGCAAGAACGGCCAGGCCGAGGATTGCGCCTGTACACGAAAAGGTCATCTTCATGGGGCAAGAGCGATGATGTTCCGGGCTACGTTCTCAGAAGCTCCCGGCGCGCCAAGCTGTTGTTTCACTTTCGATAATTCCTCACGCATTGTTTGCGCATACCGCGTATCGGTCAGAATCTCCCGGACTGCGGCAGTGAGAGCGGAGACCGTACACCCTCCCTGGATCAGCTCCGGCACGACCTTCCTGCCCCTGACAATGTTCACGAGTCCGATGTGTGGGATGTTCACAAGCATTCTTCCCAGAAGATATGTCACTGGTGATGTCCGGTACACGATCACCATCGGCGTTCCGTACCAGGCGGTCTCCAGGGTTGCGGTTCCGGAGGTAACCATCGCCACGTCCGCATGTTCCATCAAACCGTATGTTGCATTCTGAATGATGGTGATATCGTCCGCTCCCCCGAGGAACGACCGTATCCATTCAGGGGTGAATCCGCTCGATGCGCCGAGTGCAATACGGGCATCATGGCTTTCCCGGATCTTCCGTGCCGCCGCAACCATCGTCGGAAGAATCCGTTTGACTTCCTGAACCCTGCTTCCCGGAAAGAGGCCGACCACTTTCCGGTCCGGATCCAACCGGTGCCTGGCAAAGAAATCCTCCCTGCTCCCGGTCGGAGCAAGCCGTTCCAGAAGCGGATGGCCGACAAACCGGACCGGCACGCCCGCGTTCTCATAAATCTCGACCTCGAACCGGAAGACCACGTTCACCTGATCGACAAGCGACCTGATCTTCTTGACTCTCCCTGGTTTCCAGGCCCAGACCTGCGGGCTGATATAGTACAGCACCGGAATCCCCGCCTTCTTCACTCGACGAGCGAACCGCAGATTGAAACCGGGATAATCGATCAACACCACTATCTCAGGGCGACGTTCTTCGAGGAGTTGCCCGAGCGAGCGCTCGATCCGTCTGATATCCGGTAGATGCCGGATTACCTCGGCAAACCCCATCACCGACAACGAATCGACATGATGGTTGATCTCCATCCCCTCGGATTCCATCATCCTCCCCCCGACACCGAAGAGGTGAATGCCGGGATTGAGCCGCTTCAGCTCCCGGACCACGCCGGAGCCGTGCATATCACCGGAGACCTCACCGGCTATCATCATCACTCTTTCCGGCACGCCGGCTAACCCTGTACTGTCCCGAAAACGTAGATCGCAATCAGAGTTCCTGCCACCAGGATCTCCGCCTGGAACGTTCGTCGCTCCGATAGGAACCCGTCCCGCACAGAAAGTCTGACGGGAGCACTCCGGCTGGGCCGCAGATGTGGAATGAAACGGTTCACCATCGTACGGTAGGTCTCATACTCATTTCCGAATCGGGCTGCCAGAAAGTCTTCTTCATACGCGATGATCAGGGAGTACTGGAGGAGAAACCAGATCATCCCGCCAATCTGGAGCCACGGGAACAGGCCCATCGACATCAGGCCAACGCCGAAATAGATCATCATGTTTCCGGTATAGATCGGATTGCGCGACCGGGCAAACGGCCCGGTCGTCACCAGCGAAGCGGCGGACAACTCCCTGGTGGACCTCGTCCTGACGCCCGCGACGGAGACGCTCCAGAATCGCAGGATCTCACCTCCGCAGATGAACAACAGCCCTGCTGCGAGTCCGATCGGTGTCGGATGGGCATACAGGAG
>JAOUDE010000327.1 GCA_029859455.1 Ignavibacteria bacterium
GCCGGCTGTTTTGATCCTGTGGACGTGACATGCACCGTGAGTGATGTTTCGGATGAGGAGTGGGATGCATTGTGGACAGAACATGGATTCGAGAGCGAGCTTGTTTCCGCAGACCACGGCCCAGTCGAAACCATGATCCTCGGAAACTACCCGAACCCGTTCAATCCCTCGACAACGATCCGGTATCAGATTGGTGTGGATGCTCCGGTTTCCGTGAAGATCTTCAACATGCTCGGCCAGGAAGTCGCAACCCTTGTGGATGGATTCCAGAAAGCGGGAGTCCAGTCAGCCACATGGCACGGCGTCAACGATTTCGGCCAGGCAGTATCGTCCGGTCTGTACATATATCGGATCCAGGTCGGATCTCAGGTCATGACGGAGAAGATGCTGTTCATGAAGTAATCTGTTCCTTGAACCGGATGATCCCGCTCCCGCGTACAAGTCTGGGGGAGGGAGCGGGGTCTCCCGGGTTCACAGAAAAGTAACACCGGCAATCCCCTTTCGGTGTGCAGCAGGTGACAGATCCCCCCTGGTTCCGCTGCTGAATAATCTGATCCACGCAACGTTTCGATTGTAGTTTCATATGACTGTCTGGAGATCATTGGCAACAGAATGATCGATGGAGTCCTCGTCATGTGCTGCCGGAGGATGTTCGCGGGAAGAGACGTCACTCCTCAATTTCGTTCGATCAATTCTCCACTTCAACTGATCTCTGTTGGAGGCCCGACGACTGTCTGTTGTGCAACCCACTGTCCTGAACAAAGTCGTCTCACAGGAACAAAGTCGTCTCACAGAAGGAGGTGATTCGGGAAATCTGAATTCCGTGCAACGGTGTTGACCCGGACGGGATGATAACCGATCCGGCAATACGACGGGGCTATCGATCCCCGGGAAACCGCTCACAGGTTTCCAATCCGGCTACGTAACCGGAACGTTCTAATCCACCACAATCCACTTTTCATTATTTTGGAGGTCATATGACGTACAGAGGAATTTTCCTCACACTTGTGGTCACTGTCATGTGCGCTGGGATGTTGTTCGCGGGAGATCGCGGCAGTCTTGCCGTTGATGCAGTGAACTCAACGCATTCGGTTGATGTCGTGAGTGGCGTATCGGTCGCAAGGACCGTTCCCTCACCTATCCCAACTGAAGACATTCTTTATGATAACGGTCCGTTGGTCACCCATCCGGGTGGGGGTTCTGGTGGGGCAGATGCAAGCGCGCTCCAGACAGCTCTCACGATGGGGATCTACGGATTCGGTCATCAGGGAACTCTTGATTTCTCGGTCGCAGATGATTTCACCGTAACGGATGCAGGAGGCTGGACGGTGGATCAACTCTGCTTTTACGCGTATCAAACAACTTCCGGATTGATCTCAACATTCACGCAGGTTGACTGGATAATCTGGGATGGTGATCCAAGCGGTGCCGCCAACGTCGTATGCTCAGGCAGTGCAACGATTGGTGGAGGACTCACCTCAACATGGTCCAACGCCTACAGGACTCTCGACACCGATGTCGCAACCGCGACCAGCCGGCCGATCATGTTCAATACGGTCGATGTGAACTGCGAACTCGCAGCGGGAACCTACTGGGTTGAATGGTCTTCATACGGAACTCTCTCGTCGGGTCCGTGGGCACCTCCGGTCACCGTCCTGGGCTCAACAGGCTCAGGAAACGCCAAACAGAATCAGGCTGGCGTCTGGGTTGACCTGATTGATGTCGGTCCTCAGGACATGCCGTTTATGGTCAAAGGTACCGTCAACGGTGGCAGCGGCACGACGATGACCTGTGACGACATCAGCCAGTACGGTGCACGTTGCAACAGCTCCGGTGCCGTTCAGTCAATCGTGAAGGTCCTCAACGGTGACTTCGGTGGCGAGACGCTCACCTGGCTGGTTGATGGTGAGCCGGTTGAAGTCACTGTCATTTCTGACGGTTCACGCTCCGTTGCCAGAATGGCCGTCCCGCATGCGGGTATGGGTCAGCACAGCATCGAGCTTGTCGATCCGGCCGGTTGCTTCGACGTCACTCTCGTCAACTGCCAGGTCGATGCCCCGCCCGATCCTGAGTGGGATCGTCTGGTTGCTGAGTATGAAGACATCCGTGCGACAGTCCACGGCACACAGCCCACATCGATGGGCGTTGCCACGGCACGTCAGTTCGTGATGCCTCCGATCGATACGGAAGTTCTGTACGATCAGACCGGTGCAGCAGTGCTCGGCGCCGGATACACATCCCAGGATTTCGAGTTTGATTTCGATGCCTTCGATAACCAGGGTGCTGATGATTTCGTCGTTCCGACAGGCGAGACCTGGAACATCAATCAGGTCACAGCTCTTGGTGTGTACTACAATGGTTTCGGTCTCATGCCGACAGCCAGAGTACAGATCTATGACGATGCAGCCGGATTCCCCGGTGCACTGGTTTCAACAGAAGATGTTACTCCGACCGATGACGGTTTTGGTAATATCATCTGTGATATCAGTGAAGTGTCGCTCGGTGAAGGAACATACTGGGTCTCGGTCCAGGCAGTCATGGACTTCGGACTCGGCGGGCAGTGGGGTTGGACTCCGAACGATGCTCTGACCAATTCAGGCGCCGCATGGCAGAACCCGGGTGACGGATTCGCAACAGGATGCACCACGTGGGGCCGTATGACCGCCTGTATCTTTTCCACAGAGGATGATCTTGCATTCATCCTGTGCGGTACAACCGGTGGCGGAAGCGGCACGACGATGACCTGCGACGACATCAGCCAGTACGGTGCACGCTGCAACAGCTCCGGTGCTGTCCAGTCGATCGTGAAGGTCCTCAACGGTGACTTCGGTGGCGAGACGCTCACCTGGCTGGTTGATGGTGAGCCGGTTGAAGTCACTGTCATCTCCGACGGTTCACGCTCCGTTGCCAGAATGGCCGTCCCGCATGCGGGTATGGGTCAGCACAGCATCGAGCTTGTCGATCCGGCCGGTTGCTTCGACGTCACTCTCGTCAACTGCCAGGTCGATGCTCCGCCCGATCCTGAGTGGGATGCTCTCTGGAACGAGTATGAAGCAATCGCTGCGGCACAGGCTGCCAAGGCACTGCCGATGGAAACAAAGATCATCGGTAACTATCCGAATCCGTTCAATCCGTCGACCACCATCCGCTACTCGCTTGGTGTCGACAGTCCGGTTTCGGTCAGGGTCTACAACATGCTCGGGCAGGAAGTCGCCACACTCGTCGACGGCTT
>JAOUDE010000328.1 GCA_029859455.1 Ignavibacteria bacterium
TCCCCGAATTTTCCGCTGTTCACTGAGATGATCGTGTCCCCAGGCGAAAACAGGCTGACGAATGTAGCTTCCATTCCTCCTGTGCCTGAACTGGTGAGGGTGACAACGGGTCCTGACGTCTGAAAGAGATACTGGAGGTTGCCATCAACACGCTCCATCACCTCCGAAAACTCCGGGTTTCGATGGTGGATGATCGGCTCGGCCATCCTGAGCATGACCTGCTCAGGTACCGGCGTCGGTCCCGGGGTAAAAAGTCTTTTTTTCATGATACATTTCTCTTTCCGTACGCCTGACCGCGAGCGAACGATCAGCAGTACTCTGAAAGGACCTGCAGAATTTCCTTTCTGCCCTCTCCGCTGTCGGAAGAAGAAAGGAGGACACCACGACAAGCTCCGAAGCGGCTGAACACAAGCTCGGCCTCTTTCACACAGGCGGCCTTCCGGCTGCGCGCCAGTTTGTCCGACTTCGTGAGTACGATTTCGAACGGGACGCCATAATAGTCCAGCCACCCCACCATCATCTTGTCGAGTTCGGTCGGCTCATGGCGGGCATCGATCAGCTGGATCACAAAGGCGAGCGATTTCCTGTTCTGAAGATATCCCTCAATTAACGCGCCGAGGCTGGCACGCATCTGGTCGGGAAGACGGGCATATCCGTAACCGGGAAGGTCGACGAAGTAGAACTGGTTGTTGATCAGGAAGTAGTTGATTTCCCGGGTCTTTCCCGGCGTCCTGCCGGAGCGGGCAATCTTCTTGATCTTGCAGAGAGAACTGATGAGAGATGACTTGCCGACATTGGACCGGCCGAGGAACGCAATCTCTTTTCTGGCTCCGTCCGGGAGCTGGCTCAGGGAGACGGCACCGGTGACAAACTCTGCTGAGGTGATCTTCATGAGCTGGGTGCGGGGGAGACGGCGGCTGTCAACAGTCCGCCGGTTGAGAATCCTGAAGAAGCGATATCAGGCCTTGCCGGCCGCTTCCGCTTCCGGCTTGGTCGCTTCCTTGTCTTTCTTCCTGGACCGCTTCTTCGGTTTTTCGTCTTTCTTTTTCTCTTCCTTCGCCGCCGGTTCGTCACCAATCTGGAAATCCACCAGCTCGAGGACGGCAAGTTCCGCGCCATCCCCCTGTCTTCTTCCGAGCTTGGTGATCCGGGTATATCCTCCCGGCCGGGAGGCCACCTTCGGCGCGATAGTCGAGAAGAGCTCAGAAACAACACCCCGGTCCTTGATCAGGCGTCCGACCTCGCGCCGTGCCGGTCCTGCCGAGCCGATGAATTTTCCATCCTTCGTCGACGTATCGGCGGATGCTCCGGCTGCTACCGCCCGCTTGGAGCGCGTAATGATCTTTTCAACGACAACCCGGGCTTCCTTCGCCTTCGCAACCGTCGTCGTGATCCTCTTATGCCGCAGCAGGGAGGTCGCAAGTGATCCCAGAAGGGCCTTGCGGTGACTGGCTGTACGCTTTAGTTTTCTTCCTGATTTGCGATGTCGCATTTCTCTTCTCTGCTTTCGTTAGGAACTGGAACCTTCTGGATCAGAGCTGCTCGCCTTCTTTCAGATATGTGTTGACGGGGTATCCCCAACGGAGTCCGTACCCCTCAATCACTTCGGCAAGCTCTGCGAGCGACTTCCGTCCGAAGTTACGGAACTTCAACAACTCTGCTTCCTCACGGTGAACGAGCTCGGCAATCGTCCGGATACCGGCGGCGCGCAGGCAGTTGTGCGAGCGGACCGACAGCTCCAGCTCATCCACCGGCGTGATCAGGATCCTGCGAATCCGTTCACTCTCGGCATCTCCGGCACCCTCTTCGCCGCCCTGCTCCTCACCCTCTTCGAACCTGATAAACAACTGAATGTGTTCACGGAGGATCTTGGCTGCATAAACCAGGGCATCCTGGGGAGTCACGGAACCATCGGTTTCAACTTCGAGGGTCAGCTTGTCATAATCCGTCTGCTGACCGACCCTGGTCGTTTCCACCAGATACCTCACATTCTTCACCGGCGTAAAAACGGAATCGATCGCAACCACGTCAAGAGCCTGGTCCGGAGTTTTGTTCTCGTCCGAGGACACATAACCGATTCCCCTTCCGATCCGGAGGTCAAGTTCAAAATCCGCCTCGGAGTTGATCGTCGCGATATGCTGGTCGGGGTTCAGGACCTCGACATCCGCGGCCGCCTTCTGAATTTCGGAGGCTTTGAATTCCATTGGACCTTTGAGGGGGACGAGCACGCGGCCCGCCTTCTTGTCAAGCATCCGGAGCCGGACCTGCTTGAGGTTCAGAACAAATTCCGGTACATCCTCGACGACACCCTTGATCGTGGTAAACTCATGGAGCACTCCCGGGGCACTGAATCCGGTAATGGCGAAACCGGGGAGCGATGAGAGGAGAATCCTCCGGAGAGAATTTCCGATCGTTACACCGTACCCTTTTTCAAGCGGCTGTACCACAAAACGGCCGAAACTGTCCCGTGTCGAAGAATCATCGACCTGAACCTTCTCGGGCATCTGGATCATTGTATTAGTCATAGTTTCGTATCCTTGCTCTCTTAAGAAAGGGAACTCTACTTGGAATAGAGCTCGACGATCAACTGCTCATCCGCATTCAGCGGAACATCCGCCCGTTCGGGCACGGTCAGGAATGTTCCGGACATCGTTGCCTTGTCGAGGCTGAGCCATGGCAGCATCGTCGTATCCTTCATCCGTTTCATCGAAGAATGAATGACGTCGAGTTTCTTGCTTCGGTCTCTGACCTGAACCACATCCCCTGCCTTGAGCAGGTAGGACGGAATATCCACATTCCTGCTGTTAACCAGGAAATGTCCGTGAGTGATCATCTGGCGGGCTGCTTTCCGGGAAGGAGCCAGTCCCATTCGATAGATGACATTGTCAAAGCGGCGTTCGAGCAGCTTCACCAGTGCTTCGCCGGTGCGGCCGGTCTGCTTCCGTGCCCGCTCGAAGTAGTTCCGGAACTGACGCTCCATCAGTCCATACGTGCGACGGACCTTCTGTTTTTCGCGGAGCTGGACACCGTACTCGGAGATCTTCGTCCGGCGTGACTGGCCGTGCTGTCCGGGCGGAAAACCTCTCCTTTCCACCGGGCATTTCTCCGTGAAACATTTGGTCCCTTTCAGGAACAGCTTCTGACGCTCTCTTCTGCACAATCTGCAGCTTGGGTCGGTATAACGTGCCATTGGTCTGGAATTCCTTTACAATTCTCTTCTGATAT
>JAOUDE010000329.1 GCA_029859455.1 Ignavibacteria bacterium
AGTCAGAAGGCTCGTGTCAGAATCCCGGGGGGACATTGAAAACGAACGCTGAAGGATAATGTCACCCGAGTCGAGTTCCTCCGAGAGAAAGTGGATTGTCCCGCCCCCGCGCGTCTCCCCGTTCTTCTTCATCCAATAAAGAGGGACCGGGCCTCTGTAAGCGGGCAACAGCGAGGGATGAAAATTGATGCATCCGCCCGGGGCAAGCTCCAGAACTTCCTTTCGAAGGATCTGACTGAAATTGGCCACTGCGAGAATGTCGGGACGAAACTGCCTGAACCGTTCAATGGTATCCTGCCCGTTGACATCTGTAATGTCGACACACTCGATCCCTTTCGTCTTGCATATTTCCTTCACAGAGCCGGGGCCCTTCCGACGGGCGACGAAGGGAATCTTTCGGATCAGGCGGTCCAGAATATGACCTGCGATCCGGAACGAAAAACTGACCGGTCCGTATCTGCGAGCCCCCGTCAGGAACATCTTCGCAAAACCTCCCCGCGCCTGATTATCAACCCCGACAAGAACCGCAACGGTTCCGGAACTCAGCAATCCCTGGAGACAGTGGATGCTGATCGGATTGTAGTTACTTCCGAGGAACACGACGTTCATCTTTTCTTTCCGGGTGCGGGGACAGAAATCCGGAGCTTATTCCGGAACGAACGGGAGCGGGGTTCCGAGTGTAATACCGACCGGGTTGACAGCGGCGCGATAGGCAAGGAATTCGACGCCGGAACTGATTGCGGTGCGAACCAGGTCAGCATACTCCCGGTCGACCGACTCCGCCGGATGAAGTACTGTGCAGTCCTCTCTCAGAACATGGTACAATGCAACCGCCCTGTGCCCGCGCGCCGCCACCTCGCAAAGGTTCTGAAGACTTCTGAGAGCCGGCCTGGAAACAGCATCCGGGAAGAAGGCCCTCCCATCGACTGCCCAGGAGCTGGTCTGGAGCGAGAGTGAGCAGAGATTGTCCATGCTGTTTAGAATGAATTCCGATACCTGCGATGCCCCCTGGAAAGCACCTTCTTCGAGCTGGTAGTCACACAACGAATCGATCTCTTTCCCTTTCAACGCTTCCAGCAGCACCTGGCGGGACGCCGTCGGGTTCACACCGACCCAGACCCCACCCATATCGACAAGCTCCCAGGTGAGAGGGTGCTTTCGCATCCTGTCCTTGCTGTCAGAAAGCATCACCGGGCGCCCCGGTTCAGAACATCCAGCCATCGAACCGGTGCTGAAAACATGGGCAGTCGCCGTCGTCCCATCCTCAAGGCGGACATCTGCAAGGATGCGGCGATATCGTTTGATGAGCGTCCCTTTGAGAAGGGAAGAGGGGAAATTCATCCGGTGTGGAGCGGGGATCTTTTTGCAAAATATACCGACAGACCCTTAGAGATGCAACAACGAATCTGGGTTGACACTAAGGGATTACCTCGTATCTTTTATGCACCGGAACGTGAAGAAATTACTACCGAAACCGAACAAAGTGAAGCTGTGCCCCGCCCCGCATTCCTTTTTCACGACAGTTTTCTGCTTCATACACCTCCTCAGGGGCACCCCGAGAGGCCGGACAGGCTAAAGGCGCTGATTCGGACATTTCGCGCGTCCGATCTGTGGACCGAGATGGATCACATCGGGCCGGTCCCCTGCGAGGAGAAACACCTCCTCCTGTGCCACACAGAAAACCATTGTTCGTTCATCAGGAGAACATGTGAATCGGGCGGCGGCTTGCTGGATGGTGGCGACACCCACTGCGTTGAAGCTTCCTATGAAGCCGCCACCCGGGCTGTCGGAGCAGTCACCGGGGCTGTCGATGCCGTGGCCGGGAACGGCGCCCCGTTTGCTTTCTGCGCCGTGCGTCCACCCGGACATCATGCTGAGCGGGATCAACCGATGGGGTTCTGCCTGTTCAACAACGCAGCGATCGGCGCGCGGTATGCACAGAAGCATCATGGCGTCGGGAAGGTGGCGATTCTCGATTGGGACGTCCACCATGGAAACGGGACCCAGCATATCTTTGAAGAAGATCCTACGGTCATGTACATCAGCCTTCACCAGTTCCCGTTCTACCCGGGGACAGGCGCGGCAAAGGAAACCGGAAAGGGAGATGGCCGCGGCTTCACACTCAACATCCCTCTCCCTGCGGGATCGTCGGAGGAAGCATACCTGAAGGCATTCAACCGGATGGTGATCCCGGCTCTTGAGCGGTTTCACGCCGACCTTCTCATCCTTTCTGCAGGATTCGATGCGCACGTCAGGGACCCCCTGGGAGAAATGATGTTGACCGAACAATCATTTGCCCGAATGACTTCTCTTGTGATGCATGGCGCTCCGATCGTTTCGGTCCTCGAAGGCGGGTATGACCTCGACGCCCTCTCACGTTCCGCGGAAGCGCACGTTCGGACCCTGTTGCAGCGGAGTGACCCGGTCGCTTGACTTCCTTTTTCCGTATATTACAGATCGTTCATTACTTATTACTCCAACGACGAGTATGTCATTGAAGCAGCAAAGCGAAGAAGACCCGAAGTCGAACTCCGGAACGATCAGCGATACCCGGAAACCGACGGCCCCTTCAGGATCTTCTGCCGCCGGCCCGGTGCTCACAGATATGAGCCAGGCTGAGGCCCTTATCGAACAGGCGACCGTTCGAGCGTCTGAATCGGTCATGATCCTGATCGATGAATGGACGTCGATCCGGATAAGACAAAACCAGCGCTTCCACGCCATTCATGCACGCTGTCTTGATATTGCATCCCGGGTCCGGACCGGTAAGCTGAATACAGATCAATGTCTGGTAGAACTGAAGAATCTCTTTCACGATGTCGTGGCCACACTGGGGCAGGCGGGTGACGAAGGTACCAGTGATCTCTCCTCCTGGACACCGGCATCCTGGCGGGATGCCCTTTCGCTGCTTGCGTCAAGCATGCCGGCTACGGCAACTTTTCCACTTCCCGCCGACTACTGGAAGAGCAAACCGGAAGATTCCAGGACGATCAGGAAGAAGAAATCGTTGAACCGGTTTCAACGAGCTGTCCGTTCGATTATCCCCGGTACGCCCACACTTCCATCGGTGGAACACAGAACCCTGTCCATGCCGGACTTCATCTCATTTCACGTCGAGATTCCGTTCGGTCATCTCCTCCTGGAGGAGTGGCAGGTGTTTCTCCGCAACAGATCGATCAGCCACCACCGGTACAGGGACCACACGCTTGAAATTTTTTCGGAAC
>JAOUDE010000035.1 GCA_029859455.1 Ignavibacteria bacterium
AGGTAGAGCCGGGAGAAGTTAGAAGACAGAAGTCAGAAGTCAGAAGGACGATGGATGAGGGAAGCTTACCCGTTCTGCCCGCTGGCCGGGCCATGGGGGAAGCCAGGATGTGATTGACCAGATTGCCTCGTCGGCCCTTCGGGCCTCCTCGCAATGACCGACGTTTTTCATTGACGGCTCCAGCCTGTCATTGCGAGGAGTGAGCGAAGCGAACGACGAAGCAATCTGACTTTCTATGATGAGATGTCTGGTCATTGATCAACGCTTCTTCTCTGCAAGGAACGCTATGAGCAAAATATTTCCCGCCATCATTGCAGGCCTCTTCTTCACCGGCTGCTTCAAAGGAGAAGAGCCCATCGTCATCCTTTCCGCCGTTCTGACCGACCGGAAGGAGGTCACCACTGCTGTTCCGGAGGAATATTCGTCGTTTGCCCCTGCCGCGGCCGGGGCAACTATCTGGGTCGTCGGGGAAGTGAAGAACAGGGGGGATGAGGATGTTGCGAATGTTGAGATCATCTTCAAATGCACGGATGGGGTGGACAACAAGGTTCTTGTTGCGACCGTCCCGGCAATTCCGGCCGGAAAAGCGGTGGCCTACAGGACGAAAGGATACCGGTCACGGTACAATGTGAAACTGTCCGATGAGGCTCCGAAAATCGAGTATTAGTCCATTCTTGACTCGAGTTCAGAAGATCGGTATATTACAACCTCATTGATCGCGGGGTGGAGTCCGCCACAAAGATGGCGGATTTCGGTCCGACTCCCGTCGGACCTCAACAATTGGGTTGGCACTCGTGCAGATCGGACACTGATCGCGGGGTGGAGCAATTGGTAGCTCGTCGGGCTCATATCCCGACAAAGTCGGGATGCAGGTTCAAGTCCTGACAGTGGGAATGGTTGAAGGGAGAAGTCGTTATTGATCGCGGGGTGGAGCAATTGGTAGCTCGTCGGGCTCATATCCCGACAAAGTCGGGATGCAGGTTCAAGTCCTGACAGTGGGAATGGTTGAAGGGAAAAGTCGTTATTGATCGCGGGGTGGAGCAATTGGTAGCTCGTCGGGCTCATAACCCGAAGGTTGCAGGTTCAAGTCCTGTCCCCGCTACACCTGATGTTGCGCAACGCCTCTTCTGGAGGCGTTGTTCATTTTCAGCCCTTCGATACATTTCTTCGATTTCCGGCGATACGGCCGGTACCTTCCTGACGAAGCATCTGACGACGTTCGCATCCCGATCCACTTCGATCTTACTGACGATCCTCCGGATGAGCTCTTTCTTCTCATGGATCGGGACACGGGCGATCCTCTGCTCGAAGTTGAGGATGAAGTCCGCCACACGGGAGCCGACCTCGTCGATCAGCCCTTTGTCCTGTTTCATCTTCTCGATCCGTTCCTTCTGCCTCCTCAGGTCCTCAACCTCGAGTTCAACTTTTTGAAGCTGACTCATGAGAGTAGGGGAGGCTCCATGCTCTCCGATTGCGTCAGCCAGGTTCCGGGCCGAACCTTCAAGGATCAGGATCGAACGGTCGATGGACTTCTCATCCGCAGATTCTCCGGAGGATGAGAGGAGGGCCCTCAGCTTGTGCTCGATCAGTTTGAGCAGTACGGGGCTGGACAGAGTTTCTTTGATGGCATTCAGCACAAACGGCTCGATCTCATCACGCTTGATCGCACAGTACTCACAGATACGCTTCTTGTTGTAGCCACCGCAGACGTACTTGTAGTATCGTTTGTTCTTCGACTTTGTGGATTGGCCCTGGAACGGTGAGCCGCAGCGGCTGCAGACGATGAGGCCGGTAAGGAGGTAGGGGACATTGGCTCTGGGCTTCGATCCCGCCTGTAGACGGGGAGGCGTGACGCTGTTCGCCTTCTGCCAGAGCTCGCGGCTGACGATCCCCTCGTGGGCATTCTCCTCGATGATCCATTCCGAGGGATCATTCACCCAGTGTGGATACCGCACGCCGGGCCGCTTTGTCTTCCCACGCTGTGCGGCAATGATCTTGCTCATGGAGTTCCGGTTGTAGGTCCGCGTGCCGTAGTAGGCATGGTTCTCGATGATACTCTTCACCGTCCCCGGACTCCAACGGTCATCCTCGTTCCGCCAACGGCCTCGCCGGGGAGCAGGGATGTTTTTCTTGTTCAGGAAGAGGATGATCTGCATATAGGATTTGACCTGCCCCCCAAAAAGTGATCCATTTCGTATTATAAGAAATGGATCAACAGAAAGGGGCAGATTTGTATGGGCAAGAAGCGCCACACGGTAGAAGAAGTCATCACGAAGCTGCGAGAAGCAGATGTCCTTCAGTCGAAAGGACAGACAGTGCCGGAGATATGCCGGCAGTTGGGGATCAGCGATCAGACGTATTACAACTGGCGGAAGGAGTATGGGGGGCTGAAGATCGACCAGGCGAAGCGATTCAAGCAGCTGGAGCAGGAGAACAGTCGGTTGAAGAAGCTGGTGGCTGATCTCTCGATGGATAATGCGATCCTGAAGGAAGCCGCCCGGGGAAACTGGTAAGCCCGGCCAGACGCCGCCGGGCAGCGACAGAGATCCAGGAACAACTCGAGGTGTCAGAACGACGGGTGTGTCGAGTGCTGGGCCAACCACGATCCACCCAGAGGCAACAACCGATGGTGAGGGATCGAGAGGCGGTGCTGCGGGAGGAGATCGTGCATCTGGCCTGCCAGTACGGACGCTATGGGTACCGGCGTATCACGGCACTGCTTCACAATGATGGATGGCGAGTGAACCACAAGTGTGTTGAGCGGATCTGGAGACAGGAAGGGCTGAAAGTGCCTCAGAAACAGCCAAAGAGGCGGCGGCTCTGGTTCAACGACGGGTCCTGCATCAGACTTCGGCCCGAGTACCGGGACCATGTCTGGAGCTATGACTTTGTTGCTGACAGAACGAGTAACGGGAAGGCACTCAGGATGCTGACGGTGATGGACGAGTACACGAGGGAATGTCTGGCGATCAGGGTTGACCGGAAGTTGAACTCCTACGACGTGATCGAGCAGTTGGCAGAGCTGTTCGTCCAGCGAGGAACACCGGACTTCATCCGGTCAGACAACGGCGCTGAGTTCACGGCAAAGGCAGTGCGTGGATGGCTGAAGCGGCTCGGTGTGAAGACACTGTACATCGAACCGGGAAGTCCCTGGGAGAACGGCTACATCGAATCATTCAACGGAAAACTGAGGGATGAACTGCTGAACGGAGAGATCTTTGACGCGGTCCTGGAAGCACGAGTGATTATCGACCAATGGAAGAACCTCTACAACCGAAAACGGCCACACAGTTCGCTGGGGTACAAGCCCCCAGCACCAGAGGCTTCACTCCCTGATCAGAGAAACCAACTTGATCTGATCAGGCAAAATACCCAAATTCAGGTTGGTACATGAAACGGGGGCAGGTCAGTCTCTCATTTTGATCTCTTCTCTGACATCCTCAATTGACTCATCTGAGAAGTTGATTGAATAGGTGCTCGTTATGACAGTTCCCATAAGTTTCCCCTACCATTTGAGTCGGTGGCATGCTGAAAGCCTACCTGAGGAGGACGTTCGGTATATCACATTTTGTCGCTGGGATTCAACTCAGACTTTTCGCAATGCAGCCATAGCTCCATTCGCTTCCATCTACTACACCGGGGTCGACATACTCCAGACCTTGGACTTCCACTTTAGCCCGGTTTCAGTGTGAAGCCATACGCACAATTTGCTCACGAGTCTAAGATCAAACGGTCGATCGGGCAATCACTTTGTGAGCTCTCCACGACAAGATCACAAAACCACACCTTAATTTCTATATCTTATATGTCTTCATTGCTCTGACGGGATACAGTCATGTCACATCGGAAGATCTTGAGGAGATTGGTCAGAATAATGCAACAGTTACGCACCATGATCGCAGAATTGTCTTGACTTTCGCAATTCGGTTGGTTACATTCGCGGCAGACCCTTCAACCCTTCGACCCTTCGACCCTTCAACCCTTCGACGGGAAGAAGAGCCAGGCAGGTGTTTCAGACTTGAGGTGCCTGTTATGGAAATCAGTTGGCCTAAAGCCGCGCAGATACTCACCGTTGGAATTACCTATTTGCTGGCGTCTGTCTTTTTGATCTCAGCGATATCAAAGATGTTGGCACCGGATGGATTCCGTGTATTCCTTTCTGGAATTCTGCCCCCCTTCTTCTTGAGCTACAATACTCTCTCATATTTGTTGATTGTTCTCGAAATTACTCTTGGTTCAATGATTCTCTCAAGTCGGACGCGGGGAGTTGGTCTGTTCGCTGCCCTTGTTACTTTGCTTGGGTTTACGGCCGTGTTGCTTTATGCAAGCGTAGTTCAAGTGGAGTCTTCATGCGGATGTTTCGGAATACTGTCTGATCGGTCATCAATTGAAGTTGATATTGTGAGGAACTTGGTCCTCAGTCTTTGTTGTGTGTTTGTTATCGGGAATGAAGACAAACGAGTGATGACTAAGTGAAGCAAAGAGAGCATCGTCAATACTTTTCGTTGCCAAGACGCCCGGCTCCACTAATGCGGTCCTCGGGATTGCGGCTTTGGATTGGGAAGAAATGGCTTACAAGCTAAGACACCGTCAACGATTACTTCGAGTCGCGGTCTCCGTTGTATTCATCATTCTAATTGTCCAAAACTACCTTCTTGTATCGCGTATTGAGGTGCAAGGACAGATGATTGAGGAGCTGAATCGAACTATTGATCATTTGACTCAGATCGCAACCGGCGATACGGTGAGGAGCTTTACTGCTTTAACTGAAGATAGCGCATTGGTTATTGTTGACCCCAAAATCAAAGACCAAAAGATGCTGCTCTTGGTGTTTGCGACGTGGTGCAAAGCCTGCAAGGGGAACATGCATCAATGGAATCTGCTTGCGGATTCCCTCATCGGTTACGTTAATCTTGTCGGGTTGACATCCGACTCCCTCTTCAGGATTCACCAATACAAGACAGAAGCGCAAATGCGTTTCGAAACATATTCAGTTGCTCATGATTTCAACATCATGAAAAGGCATAAACTTCTTTCTTTCCCCAAAACGATTCTTGTCGATACAACAGGAATTGTGCTGAATGTCTGGACAGGGACATTGTCTGATCCTATGAGATCTCATATCCAGCGTGTGGTGCTTGGAATGAAATGACCAGCGGGACAAGAAGATTATGATGAAGACACGTTTCAGTCCGCGGAGAGCCCTTTCCCCGGTCAGGTGGAAATAATTCACAATTCACAGGAGGTAGAGCCATGGTAAGAAACATTCTGCTTGGGATCGGCCTAGCAGTATTCATTACTTCGGCCGCAATTAGTATGACTCCTTTCATTGGGAGTCTTGCCCCATATGACTGTTCGACTGGTCCTCCAGGTGGAGGTGGAGGTTGCGGCTCACCATGCCACTGTAACTATGACTCGTCTTGCATTTATCGACCAGCACCCCCCAATGTTGGGCCTGGATGCTGCTGCAAGAACATTAGTGAGACTGAGTGCGTTACGATTTGTTGGTGAGTGGTAAGCATTGTCTTCTCGGCTACTCACTTCGACACGTGCTTTCTGCTGTTCAATTCCTTTGTCTGGTTGTTGCGACCGACACGACACACGCCCAATTGCATGGTTCACTTTTTAGGAGGGTGAGTCGCCTAAGCAACTTTGAGTTCGCGGTGCACAACAACGGATTGCTTTGGGGCGATTGGACCCGGGAGAGTTCTCTGGGATATCTTTTTGCCGAGCCGTTGGCGCACTGGCCGCGTGGATCATTCCATATGAGAACCCCGGGGAACTATAGAGGGCTCGTTTTCCTCGCAAAGAAAAACGGCTCCTACCTTTCGTCGGAATGCAACTTCATGAGGGAATCAAGAAAAATTCACGGTCCCTTCAACCAAATGGTTCCTGGAAGGATTGGAGATCCAAACGCTGGATATGACCCTTCTTTCTCTGGGGCGGGATGGCTCTATATAGACGACCCAGACTATATTGTATATTCAAGTCTGGATTATAGTTCTCAGGGGGTCGACATCACGGGTAGCAATTATAACGATTGGCCGATTCGACTTGTAGACCACAAGAGAACATATGTTGCCGATCCGTCGGTTCGTGCTGCTTTTCCCCCTGTTTTTCGCTCAGATGAAGACCTATTCTGTGTGTTTAAGGACACCGACGCGAGGGCTGACCCAATTTATGGCGGGGTCAACGGTCCTAGTGTCCCGATTGGAGTGGAGATTAGGAATAGCATCATGACATGGGGGGATGGGCCAGGCAAGGATATTGTCCTGTTTGAATACGAGATTGTCAACAAAGGACGCTCGCCTCTTGATAGCTGTATTCTGGCATTCTGTTCGGGAATTCAACTCGGAGGTCCACGTGGGGCAACGGTTGATCCCGAGATCACCATTTCACGCTTTCAGGAGGACTCATGCAGAAACCTGGTGTACGAACGATCGGCAGACCCTTCCCATTGGTCTGACTGGTGGTTTGCAACCCCATCTCCACCTACCATTGGTTACACGTTGCTCAGTCCGCCCACATCCAACACTACTGATTGCGCTGGTCTATTGTATGGTGGAGTAATCGATACGGTTTGGCTATATTCCGACGGCTCGGGAGGTGTCGCAGGCTTATCATTCGCGCCAACGGATTCAATCGTTTATCATGCGATTTCTCATCCTCCTCAATGCACTTTACCGCCGTGGAACAGCTGCACGAGAGATGGTGAAGCGTTCTTGGTGACGAAACCGTTCTCTATGGAAATCGGAAGCGCTGTCGTGAAAACCTTCGCGATTCTCTTCTCCGACTCCCTTTCCCACCTTCTCCTGATGCACGACTACATCACCCGCGTTTACAATAACAACTTCACGCGGCCCGCTCCACCTCCCACTCCCCAACTCACCGCCGTCGGCCTGAACCGCTCTGTGAAGCTCAGCTGGGACAACACAGCCGAGAGCGCGACAGACGTCATCATTCCCGACAGCCTTGGCAGACCGTTCGTCGGCTACAAGCTCCTTCGTGGAACAACACGCGACGGTCCCTACACCGAGCTCGCCCGCTGGCACGCGGATACCCTGCTGGTGTATGAGTATCTGGATACGGGTGAGGATCTGGAAGGGGGTCTAAAGAACAACGTCACCTATTATTACCAGCTTCTCTCCTACGACGAGGGCGCGCCGTTATTGAAGCTTGACCCGATGGACTCTCCACCGGTCGAGGGGGTGAACTTCGTCGAAGTGATTCCGACCACGGAGCCGTCCGATGCGACATCTGAGTCGAGCGACGGCTCGGTTGTTGATGGTACGCTCGGCGCCGCGACTGCGCCTGTCCTCATCCCCCGGAACACCACGAACTTCAACCGGCTGCTGAGCGGCCGGGATTTGACACTTAGGCTTTCAGCGGCAAGCAACGGTCTCCGCTATACCCTTCCCGTAACGATCACCGACTCGATCTCGGGGAGAGTCCATAACGACGTCGTCGATCCCGAACTGCTTGTTCATGGGAGTTCGGAGACGGCAGGTCTGAGGTCCGGGACAGCCATCATCGAAGATGTGTTCGATATCGGAGCAGCGGACATTACATTCGACTACTCGTTCGAACAGCTTGGAGATCCTTTTCATGTCGCCTCATCGATAGAAGGATCCTCCGACTGTCCGATCATCATCGGTGACTCATTGGGCACAACAGGCCTCCAGCTATCGAGTCCGTACACGAGTGCCGCCCAGGAGCTGTATCTCGAGTTCTCACAAGGTGGTATCGATACGATCAGTACGATCTTCCAGCGTTATCTGCCATATCTGACGGTCAACCTGATCGATGCCGTAACAGGAGAACCATACACAGGCAGCTGGTCCTTCACTCCCAAAGGAGCAAGACGCACCGGGACAATAACGTTCAACCCTCCATCCGGAAGGAAGTATTATCTGACCGGTACGCTGAGCAATGGTGAAGAGTGGGACTTCGGAGCCCTGCTTGAGCTCTACAACTGGGCGATCGCATTCGACTTCCCGGACCGCGGCATCGGTTCAGGCAAATCAGGCCCGGCCTTCCCGTGGGGGAGCCAGGGAGTGGCAGGGACGGTCGACTTCTCAGCAGGAGACCGGGTAAGGCTCAGCTGGGAGGGGGGAGTAAGGGGGGTCTTCCCGGACGGGACGGTGCGCCTGACGGGAGCACCGGCGGGGAGAACCGACGTGACACAGGAGATGATGGAAGGAATCAGGATCGTCCCGAACCCGTACCTCATCAGGCACGAGGCACAGAGGACGAATGCTGAGCTTTACTTCAATTACCTCCCCGAAGAATGCACGATCAGGATCTACACGCTCTCACTCGATCTGGTGAAGACAATCGACCACAGCAATGGTTCAAGGGCCGTCTGGGACCTGACCACGGAAGGCGGCCAGCTCGTCGCAAGCCAGATGCTGATCGCACACATCGAAGCCGGGAACGGAGTGGAGACGGTGAAGAAATTTGCAGTGGTGGTGGGGAGATGAGGGAAGCAAGCTCGAATATCGAATTCCGAAACAAACTCGAAATCCGAAATATGATGAAACGGATAGCGCCATTGCGGGCGTCATATCGAGTCAGGCGACCAATGCGACCGTAGGCCCGGTGATTGACCAGTGACGATTGATGACTTTGTGATCGCTGAATGGATCGACCATCCGACCACCAGTCTATCCGACTATACGACCATCCGACCGACGGACCGAATGGACCGAACCCGCCTTCGACCGACCCCAAAAACCCCGCAAAAACCCTGTTGACTTTCGCAGATTGCGGCACTATATTCCCGGCAGACCCTTCGACCCTTCGACCCTTCGACCCTTCGACGGGAAGAAGAGCCAGGCAGGTGTTTCTGACTTGAGGTGCCTGTTATGGAAAGAAGTCGAATCAGCTCTAAGAGGATTCTTACCCTAGGCGGACCCTATTTCCTCAAGTGTGTTTTCGTCCTTTCAGCTCTAGCTAGGCTTCTCTCACATGCGGGATTCATCGAGTTTCTGATATCTCTATTCCCGTCCGCCGATGGAAATTCTGTTGTAACGTAGAATCCACCAGAAATCTATGATGGCGAAAGGCAAGTCAAGGGTTTGGGGTCTCACCTACCAGTTGGCAATTCATGTCGGATTTGTCTTGCTTGCCATTCTGGTGCTGCTCCTCGCACAACAGAACAGGGAGATGAAAGACCTCTTGCTTCCTCCGGAGCAGGTCAAGACGGGAGACTACTTTGGTTGTGATGACCTTGAGCCTGAAAACACTTCGCTTCATTTCGATTCTTCACAGAAATCAGTGATATTCGTGTTTACAACGGAGTGCTCATTCTGCAGGGAGAACAGATTGGCATGGGATCTTGTTTCGACCATGATAATCTCGGATTCAATCTCAGTAATTGGGATCTCCTTGGATTCGAGGCAAAAGACAGAGGAGTATATTCAGGACAGTGTAAGCTATCCCGTCTACATTGTTGCTGACCCGAATTCTTTCAGGGAACGAAACCGAATTCGTGGAGTGCCCCAAACAATCGTTCGCACTGAGACGGGAATTGTGGAGATGATTTGGACTGGTCCACTCTCCGATGAGGACATATCGGAGGTTATCGGGCATACCTTTTCGGATCATAACCCTGCTGACTAAAAGCAGGTCACCTCAACACACACCTATAGGAGGTATCTATGAAACCCGTACGGGTGTCGATTCTTCTATTTGGTATGATTGCATTGTTTGTAGCCGGCCTTCAACTCGGCACGGCTAGACCCTCGGCGCGCATTACTTGTGCACAATGTCCTGGATATCCGTGTGGTCCTCCACACATTGCATGTGAAGCACCGTGCGGATCAACCTTTTGTGATCGGGTCACGTGTGGCCCTCCTTGCTAGATCCTCTAAGGGAGCCCCGGAATCGGGGCTCCCTGGTTGATGTGAAGTTCACGCGCAAGGCTCTGGGGGGACAACATTTTCGAATCAAGATTGTTGTCTACATGTTCGTGACTCTCGGGTCAAGTGGAATGGTCTTTTCACAGATCCAAGACGGAGTCTTGTTCCGCCGTGTGAGTCGCGTAAGCAATTTTGAGTTCGGTGTTTGCAACAATGGCATGCTATGGGGCGATGACATGCCTTCGGCTCTGCTCAATGGAGTACCACCAGAGCTGATTCTGTACGCTCCGGCGATCGGTTACTGGCCGAGGGGAACAATGCATATGCTCCCTTTTCCTACTGCCGGAGGAGTAGTCTTCTTAGGGAAGCGCGGAACACGACATCTTGTTTCTCACTCAGACCTCTTCTCTGGACGTCGTGACCATGGCCCATTTGATCAAACTGTCCCAGGTCGAGTTGGGGACTTGAAGGCCGGGTATGATTCGGTCTTCAGTGGGGCTGGATGGCGTTATGTGAATGATCCAGATTACGTCGTTTATTCGAGCCTGGATTTTCTGAACAATAGTTCAGACTCCTCAGGGTCGAATTTCAGCGACTGGCCCATTCGACTGGTCAACGGAAGGAGGACGTTCGTCACAAACCCAGACGCAAGAGCAACCTACGAACCGGTCTACCTCTCTGATGAGGACATGTTTTGTGTCTTCAAAGATACTGACACGCGCGCTGATCGCTATTTTTCGGGACCTGATGGACCGAGCATCCCGATTGGTCTTGAATTCCAAATGAGCATCTTCAGCTGGGAGAGTGGACCGGGAAGAGACATCGTTATTTTTGAGTATGATATCTACAACAGGAACGGATCTGCGCTTGATAGTTGCTATGTAGGTTTCGGGTCCGGACTCATGATTCGAAGCGTGCTCGGTAGCCGTCCTGGAGGAGTTCCGAGTGTCGTTGAAACGCACTCTCAGGCTCCCGCTCGAAACCTCACTTATGTTAGGCCGACAAACCCTGAAGAATGGTCCCAGAACTGGAGCGTTTCGTCGATTCCACCGACCATAGGATACCCCATTCTCGTTTCACCCATAGGCTCAGACGGATTGCCTTTGGGGTTGTACTACGGGGGACCATGGTACGATATTTGGTTTTTCCGAGATTCGACGAGTCCAGATGGATACACTAGCATTTCCAATACCGGATCCGACTCAACCATCTACAGAACAATCATCGAGCATAAGGGGATCATTCCACCCTTAATCGACCCGTGGGACTCTGGGGCATTTGTTCTTTCCGGGCCGTTTTCAATGGCCCCCCATGATTCGACACGGTTCAGTGTGGCAATCATCTTTTCCGACTCCCTATCCCACCTTCTCCTGATGCACGACTACATCACGCGCGTTTACAACAACAACTTTGCCCGTCCGGCTCCACCGCCATCTCCTGAGCTGACCGCCGTCGGCCTCAACCGATCGGTGAAGCTCAGCTGGGACAACACAGCTGAGAGTGCGACAGACATCATCATTCCCGACAGCCTTGGCAGACCGTTCGTGGGCTACAAGCTCCTTCGTGGAACAACACGCGAGGGGCCCTACACGGAGCTCGCCCGCTGGCACACCGATACACTGCTGGTGTATGAGTATTTGGATACGGGGGAAGACCTCCCCGGAGGATTGAAAAACAACGTCACGTACTACTACCAGTTGCTCTCTTTTGACGAAGGGGCGCCGTTATTGAAGCTCGACCCGATCGACTCTCCACCGGTCGAGGGTGTGAACTTCGTCGAGGTGATTCCAACCACCGAGCCGGCCGATGCGACCTCGGAGTCGAGCGACGGTTCGGTCATTGATGGTACGCTCGGTGCCGCGACTGCGCCTGTCCTCATCCCCCGTAACACCACGAACTTCAACCGGCTGCTGAGCGGCCGGGGTCTGACAGTGCAGCTTTCAGCTGCCAGTAACGGTCTCCGCTACACACTTCCTGTGACAGTCACAGATTCGATCTCAGGGAGAGTCCATAATGATGTTGTCGATCCCGATCTGCTTGTCCATGGGAGTTCTGAGGTAGCCGGAATGAGGTCGGGAACGGCCACCATCGAAGACGTGTTCGGCATTGGTGCTGCGGACATTACTTTCGACTACACCTTCGAACAACTCTCAGAGCCGTTTCATATCGCTTCAATAATAGAAGGATCCTCCGACTGTCCGATCATCATCGGTGATTCACTGGGAACGACAGGACTCCAGCTATCGAGTCCGTACACGAGTGCCGCCCAGGAGCTGTATCTCGAGTTCTCACAAGGTGGTATCGATACGATCAGTACGATCTTCCAGCGTTATCTGCCGTATCTGACGGTCAATCTGATCGATGCAGCGACAGGAGAAGAGTACTCAGGTAGCTGGTCCTTCACTCCCAAAGGAGCAAGACGCACCGGGACAATAACGTTCAACCCTCCGGCCGGGAGGAAGTATTATCTGACCGGAACACTGAGTAATGGTGAAGAGTGGGACTTTGGAGCATTGCTTGAGCTCTATAACTGGGCGATCGCGTTCGACTTCCCCGACCGGGGTATCGGCTCCGGCAGGTCAGGCCCGTCCTTTCCATGGGGGAGTCAGGGTGTGGCAGGGACGGTCGACTTCTCAGCAGGAGACCGGGTAAGGCTCAGCTGGGAGGGGGGAGTAAGGGGGGTCTTTCCGGATGGGACGGTACGGCTGACGGGAGCACCGGCCGGAAGAACCGATGTCACTCAGGAGATGATGGAAGGGATCAGGGTTGTCCCTAATCCGTACTTCATCCGCCATGAGGCCCAGAGGTCAAGTCCGGAACTCTACTTCAATTACTTGCCTGAGGAGTGCACGATCAGGATCTACACGCTCTCGCTTGACTTGGTGAAGACGATCGAACACACCAACGGGTCGAGAGCAGTCTGGGACCTGACGACAGAAGGCGGCCAGCTCGTTGCCAGCCAGATGCTGATCGCGCATATCGAGGCGGGGAACGGGGTGGAGACGGTGAAGAAATTCGCGGTGGTGGTGGGGAAATAGAACACACCATGCTCTGTAGGCGCGACACGCCGGGTCGCGCCTTGCATCTCAAAAAATCTGGTCCCGCAACTGCAAGCATGTCGACCTGCGTCCGCAGAATCCTCTTGACTTTCGCAGATTGCCATATTATATTCCCGAAAGTCCTTCGACCCTTCGACCCTTCGACCCTTCGACCCTTCGACCCTTCGACCCTTCGACGGGAGGAAGAGCCA
>JAOUDE010000330.1 GCA_029859455.1 Ignavibacteria bacterium
CGCAACTGCAAGCATGTCGACCTGCGTCCGCAGAATCCTCTTGACTTTCGCAGATTGCCATATTATATTCCCGAAAGTCCTTCGACCCTTCGACCCTTCGACCCTTCGACCCTTCGACCCTTCGACGGGAGGAAGAGCCAGGCAGGTGTTTCAAATTTGAGGTGCCTGTTATGCGTATTGGCCGACCAATCATTGTTCACCCTGCTACTGTTGTAGCAATACCTTGTTGTGGAGAGTAGATTGCCGAGTCGATGACTAAGTGCTTATCAGGGTATCAAGTCTTCATACACGTTGCGATGGTAGCTCTAGCGGTCGAAGTATTCCTGCTGGTACGAGAAAATAGTGATCTCAAGAGCGCCCAAAGTATCACACAAGTCGGGATCGGCGACATTCTTAACCTGCAGGGCCTTGAGCCGCTCACCCCGAATTTGAAATTCGAACAGAGTGGAGAGATGCTGCTTTTTGTCTTCACAACGAGTTGTGGGTACTGCAAGGACAACCTCCCGCAATGGGAACTGCTCAGCAGCCTTGCGAAGGACTCAGGCGTCGAATCAATAGCAATATCACTGGACACTCAAGTGGCAACAGCTGATTACGCCGTTGAGCATGGATTGACATATCCTGTTCTGATTGCCACGGACCCCAACGAATTTGGAAAGTCTAACGGAATTGGCAGGGTTCCTCAGACGATAATCAGGACTCAGAGTGGTGCGGTACAGGCGGTTTGGATTGGTAAGCTTGAAGATGAGAGGGTAGCAGAGATACTCTCTTTGTTGACAACCAACTAACCAAAAGGAGAAAAACATGAAAGGGCTTGCGAAGGTTCTTGTGTGCTCCTTGCTTTCTGCGATATTGGTGATTGGGGTTATCCAGTACGCTGAAGCAGGCCAACCATGCAGCGTCGTTTGCTATCCGCATGGGTCGTGCTTGTCGACTCCATCGCCATGCACACGAGTCTGTGGGATGCTGAATCCGAACATCACGTGTGCGATCTACTTCAATCAGGGTTGTACGGATTGTCCCTCCTGAACATGGCGGTTTGGCCGATACCAAGCGCCACGGGCAACGGCTCGTGGCGTTTGTTATTTGAGAAACTTTGGTTTATTTCGCGATCATGAAGACCTGGAATTGCCCCCTCCGCGTTGCAATTCTGAGCAGTTATTGCCTCTTCCTGCAGGCAGAGAGTCACGGACAAACTGCGAACGAAAAATTCTTTCGTGTCAGCAGGATATCCAATTTTGAATTCTCCATCCTGAACGATGGCTCCTTCTTTGGAAGCTTTGATCCGTTCGCTCCTGTCTGTTCCTGGCCTCGGGGCAATCCGCTGAGGCCCAGTGTGGTTTCGAAGGGACCACTCCTTATTACGATTCAGGACGGACAGCTGAAGGCAAGCGGTCCGGAGTTTGTGAGACCGTCATTCTTTTCCACGTATCCTTTTTCCGAAACCGTTCCTGGACGGGTGGGCGATCAAAACGCGGGATATGATTCAACGTTCGGAGGTGCGGGCTGGAAGTTTGTGGCCGATCGTGACTACATCGTTTACTCGAGTTTGGACTATGACAGCCTGGGGATAGACGTGAGCGGGTCTAACTTCAACGATTGGCCAATTCGGGAGGTGGATGGCGCAGCCCAGTTTGTCCCTGATCCACTCCAGCGAGCAAGATATGAGCCCGTCTTTCACTCTGATGAGGATATGTTCTGTGTGTTCAAGGATACTGAGTCGCGGGCCCACGAAACCTCCGTTTCCCTGGTCGGGAAAACGGAACCGATCGGGCTGGAGTTCCATTGCTATGTCCGTTCCTGGCAAGCTCCGCCCGGAGACAATATTGTTGTCTTCGAGTATGAAATTCACAACCGTAGTGTCAGCCATCTTGACAGTTGCTATTTTGTGTTCGGAAGTGGCATCTCCATCGGAAGGCCAGGGATAGGCAGCGATGAGGATTTGATTGTCGGCCACAAGACGGTAGTTGATTCGCAGCGTGCAAACCTGTGTTACTGGCTGCCAACGAATCCTGAACACTGGGCCTCATCATGGCCTCGTGAAGGAAGGCCACCAACATTCGGACTTGGTCTTCTGGAAACCTCATATGAGAGCCAGACATTCCCAAGACTGGCATTCGGTGTATCTGAATCCTATGTAAATTGGTTTGCCGATACCTCCGGCATACAGATGCCCGTAATTCTTGCCGGCGATTCGGTTGTTTATCGGCGATTAACGAGTCCTGAGTTCTTCGATCTGGCGGAGCCAAACCGAACGAGCGAATGGCCTTACCAGGAGGGGACAGTAGTCTCAACAGGCCCCTTCATGATGGCGCCTGATGAGTCCGTCAGGATCGCACTTGCTCTCATCTTCTCCGACTCCCTCTCCCACCTTCTCCTGATGCACGACTACATCACGCGGGTATACGACAACAACTTTGCCCGTCCGGCTCCACCTCCATCTCCTGAGCTGACCGCTGTCGGCCTGAACCGCTCGGTGAAGCTGAGCTGGGACAACAAGGCCGAGAGCGCGACAGACATCATCATTCCTGACAGTCTGGGAAGGCCGTTCGTCGGATACAAGCTCTTAAGAGCAACCACACGTGACGGTCCCTACACAGAGCTCGCCCGCTGGCACACGGATACACTGCTGGTGTATGAGTACCTGGACACTGGAGAGGACCTCGACGGGGGTATAAAGAACAACGTCACATACTACTATCAACTTCTCTCCTACGACGAAGGAGCGCCGTTATTGAAGCTCGACCCGATGGACTCTCCACCGGTTGAGGGTGTGAACTTTGTCGAGGTGATCCCGACCACCGAACCGGCCGATGCGACATCTGAGTCGAGCGACGGCTCGGTTGTCGACGGGACACTCGGCGCCGCGACTGCGCCTGTCCTCATCCCTCGCAACACCACGAACTTCAACCGGCTGCTGAGCGGCAGGGATCTGACTCTGCGGCTTTCAGCTGCAAGCAACGGTCTCCGCTATACGCTTCCGGTCACCATCACCGACTCGATCTCGGGGAGAGTCCATAACGATGTTGTCGATCCCGATCTCTTAGTGCATGGGAGCTCTGAGGTGGCCGGAGTGAGATCGGGAACAGCAACGATCGAGGATGTATTTGACGTCGGAGCTGCGGACATCACATTTGACTATACGTTCGAACAGCTTTCAGAGCCGTTCCACATCGCCTCATCGATAGAAGGA
>JAOUDE010000036.1 GCA_029859455.1 Ignavibacteria bacterium
GCGATACCGTGTTCCGTAGAGGTAACGATACTCAGAGATGAAACCCTCCCGGTCAATCCTTGACACGTCCGGAATCCTGATCTCGTTGAGAAAGGGATTTGGTTGCACATGAATGACGACGCGAACCGGGTCTTCCTCTGTATACAGTTCCGCGTAGACATCTTCCACTTCCCCGGTGCGATGGATATCGGAGAGAATTCCCCGGAGCGGAACCGATCCGTCCGGAGCCTGCTCGACTGCCGCCTTCACACGATCCCACGCCGGGCCGCTTCCCCAGTATCCCTGCAGCTGGATTGTTGCACCGGTGAGATCGGCCGTTCGCGGAGTTGAAACTGCGACGAGGGAATCATAGCGACTCCAGAAGTCTTTCAACACAGCTCCCGCCGCCCGTTCACCTTCCCTGATCAGCGTGTCGAGGCCGGTGAACTCAGAAGAGAGATGCCTGCCGAGGTCCGGCTCGATAATCACATCCGCCCGACGAAGCTGCTCACTGTTGGCAAACTGCATCATGATTCCCATGATCTGGTCGGCAGTCTGCCACGGTGCGTTCAGTTCATCTTCATTACGCATGCCGCTTGTCGTGTTCACCGCTATGACCAGGTCATATCCTTCGTTGCGGGCAACATCGACCGGGATATTCGAGACAAGGCCTCCGTCGATGAGGCGAAGGCTGTCTTTTTCAACCGGGTTGAAGAGAAGAGGAACCGTTGCGCTCGCTCGGAGCGCCTCCGCGAGAGAGCCATCGCGGAGGATGACGCGGTTTCCCGATATCAGATCGGTCGAAATCGCACGGAACGGAACGCGGAGATCATCAAATGTCGAATCGGCATGATAGACTGCCTGGAGGGAATGCTCACTGAGGAAATCGGTCAACCGCTGTCCGCTCGAAACGGCGGAGGGGAGTACCGCCTCGAACCCCTTGAACCTGAGGGAAAAAAATGTACGATCACTCTCCTTCTTCTGCTCGACGAACAGGTCGGACCGCCTCGTATCGCTCGTCAGCGACAGGACCTCATCCCAGTCAGTTGAAACAGCAAGGCTTTCAAGGTCGACCGGTGAGTAGCCTGCTGCGTACAGACCGCCCACAACGGCTCCGAGGGATGTCGCTGCAATGAAATCGACCGGGACGCCATTCTCCTCGAGTGCTCTGAGAACACCGATCTGTGCCATCCCGCGCGCACCGCCGCCGCTGAGGACCAGTGCCACCTTCGGGCGTACCGGCTCCAGATACTCGAATCCGAGCCATGGGGATTGTACTACCTGAAGCGAAGGACGGATAACTGTCGGCTCCGAGCCGTAGCCCTTCGAATGGGTGAAAAGGGTCAGGAGGATGAAACCGGAAAGGAGGAAGAACGTTTCAGGGGATCGGGACAAGAGATTCAGTCATCAACTCCATGCGTGAGCCCAAAGTAGCGGTTTTTGAATTGACTTTCAACCCATTTTTCGGCTCTTTTCGATCAACTGGTATCGTAAGAACAGGAAAGGCAGGGATCAGATCTTCTTCGTGCGGGGTTTATGACGTTCCTCAATCCTCTCTTTCTCTTTGGTCTTGCCGCGGCGGCGCTTCCCCTCCTGATACATCTTCTTAATCTGCGAAAACTGAAGGTTATCGATTTCAGCTCACTTCAGTTCCTGAAGGAGCTCCAGCGGACGCGGATTCGTCGTGTGAAGGTGAAACAGATCCTCCTGCTCATTATCAGGACGCTGCTGGTGATCTTCATCGTCCTGGCCTTCGCCCGACCGGCTCTCCAGGGTAACATGGCCGGCTTTGCCGGGTCCGCCGCACGATCGGCCATGGTCATTCTGCTGGATGATTCTCCGAGCATGACCCTCCGTACTCAGCAGGGCCTCCTTTTCGATCGGGCAAAAGAAACTGTGGCCGCCATCCTGGATCTTGCGGAACCGGGAGACCGCGTCTATTTTATCACGCTCTCCGAGGCGCACCAGGGCTCACCTGTTCCTTCGGCCGGTTCGCCTCGTGAGATCGCGGGAATTCTCCCGGACCTCGAGCCCTCGCACCGGACCATTCCCGTTGACGAAGCTATGCAGTTTATCAGCATGCTGCTGGATGACATCGAAGAAATAAATAAAGAAGTGTTTCTTGTGTCCGACCATCAGAGAACACAGTTTTTCCGGACGGACCACGACAGCGCAAAGATTGCCGGACACTCCGCAGGGATATTCTGTATTTCCCCTTCCGGTGCAGCCGGGGTTGGCAATTATGGAATCACAGGGTTGACGACCACTGCACAGGTTGTCACCCGTGGACGTCCGCTCACCTACACGGCGATGCTTTCAAACTCATCCGATTCCCCCGTCCAGAACCTGCTTCTCAGCGTTTATCTCGACGGAGAACGGTCGGCACAACGCTCGGTCTTGCTTCCACCGCTCTCCGGCACATCGCATCAGTTCGCGGTGACACCGAGGAAAAGCGGAGTGCTGGCCGGGACGGTGGAGATTGAAGAGGATCCGCTCGACCTGGATAACCGCCGATATTTCACCCTTGCCATTCCCCCCACCATACGGGTTGGCCTGGTCGGCAGTTCCGAAGCGAACAGGTTCCTTGACCTTGCCCTTTCAGCCGCAAGTGGCGCCGGGTTCAGTGGATTGTTTTCGGTTGAATCACTGGACGAATCGCGCATCGGTTCCCTCAACCTTGCCGCCTACGACGTCCTGATCCTGTCAGGAGTAACAGACCTGACGACAGAGGAAGGAGAACGGATTCACCGGTTCGTCCGGGGTGGCGGCGGCCTCGCCTTCTTTCCCCACCCTTCAACAAATCTGACCAGTGTGAACGCCGCTCTGTTCAGAACCCTCGGCATTCCGGCGATTGAGGGAATCAGCGGAGGGGCTGACGGTTCAGCTACAGGTTCGCTCTCCTTTGGTGACGTGGATATGGTCCATCCGATCTTTTCCGGGCTGTTCGAAGAGCGGATCGGTAACCGGACAGAGGCGACATTCGAGTCTCCTCGCATTCTGCGATCCCTTCGACTGTCAGCGGGCCCCGGGGGGAACCCGTTGATCAGGCTGTCGGATGGATCGCCGTTTCTTGTGGACTACGGCGTTGGGTCGGGCAGGGTTCTGGTCTTCGCGGTCGATGCTGCCCTTGCGTGGTCTGACCTCCCGGTCAAGGGAGTCTTTGCTCCCCTCGTACATCGTTCGGTCGTGTTTCTGGAGACCGGCAGAGAAGATCAGGACGCTTTTGTCGCGGGGATGCCCGCGTCGATCGGCATTCGGACCCCTGCGGCCCCGGAAGCATCCTATGTCATTCAGACACCGGATGGAATGGCAGAACGCGTTGTTCCCTCATTGAACCCGCTGACCGGAATGACCGTGTTTCAACTTCCCTCCACCCGCAGAGCGGGAATCTACCGGTTGTTCCGGGAAGACGGCGGAGCGGATCCGATCAGCGCGGTCGCGGTCAATATCGATCCCGGTGAATCGAAACTCGAGCCGATGACGGGGGAGGAACTTCGGACATATTTCCGGACAAAAGGGTTCGAGGAGGAACGGATCAGCATCCTCACGAGCGGTGATGAACTCGGAAGAATCGTTCAGGAATCGCGTTACGGAACCGAACTCTGGAAAACAATGCTCACCGTCGCGATCCTCCTCGCTCTTCTGGAAATGGCGGTGGCCCGGGTCCGGCGGCCCGGAGAAACGGGGGAGGTCACGTCGTGAACACGGTCCGTGAAAAAGCTGTTCTCGTCGGCCTCTCGATCGGGCGTACCTATGGGAACGGGGAGACCTCGCGGGCAATCGTTGACGATCATCTGGATGAACTCGCGCAACTGGTCGATACAGCAGGAGCGGAAGTTATTCACAGGATTGTTCAGAACCGCGCGACGATCGACCCGGCGTTTTTCATCGGCCGGGGCAAGGCGGAAGAACTGCTCTGGCTGGCGAAGGAGAGGGATATCCAGTTGTTTGTTTTTGACGATGACCTCTCCCCTGTTCAACTCCGGAATCTGGAACAGCTCATCGGCCGAAAGATTATTGACCGGAGCGGCATCATCCTGGATATCTTCGCTTCCCGTGCGCGGACAAGCGAGGCACGGACACAGGTGGAACTGGCTCAACTGCAGTATATGCTCCCGCGGCTGACACGTCAGTGGACACACCTCTCGAAACAGTACGGCGGAGTCGGAACGAAGGGACCGGGTGAAACACAGATCGAAACCGACAGGCGGGCGATCAGGGCGAAGATCACGCATCTGCGTACGAAACTCCGGAAGATCGACAGGGACCGCAGCGTCCAGCGGAAGGGACGGGAAAATTTCCCGAGGGCAGCCCTCGTCGGCTATACGAATGCCGGAAAATCGACACTGATGTACCGTTTGACCGGCTCCGAGGTTCTCCGCGAGAACCGTTTGTTCGCGACGCTCGACTCAACGGTCCGAACCCTGTCACTTGAGTCGCACCAAAGGATTCTTTTGAGCGATACGGTAGGGTTCATCCGTAAACTCCCTCACCATCTTGTGGCTTCCTTCAAAAGTACGCTCGATGAACTGCTGGAAGCGGACATACTGATTCATGTCGTGGATGTGAGCCATCGTGCGTTCGAGGATCAGATGGGAGTTGTGGAGGAGACCCTGCGTGAGATCGGAGTGACGGATGTACCGACGATCATTGTTTTCAACAAAACTGACAGAGTGTCGAACCAGGAGAAGCTGATGGCACTCGCCCGGCGGTATCCCGGGGCGGTATTTCTGTCTGCCGCCCGGGCAATCAATATCGGGGCTCTGAAGGAACGGCTGGCAGGGATTCTCGAAGAAGATATCGTGGAGGAGTCCCTGACCTTGAGGCATGACCAGCAGCATCTGCTGGCCAGCATTCACGAAATGGGTCAGGTTCTCGACAAGAAATTCGACGAAGAGAGCGTCACCATCCGATTCCGCATCGGAAGAAAGGAAAAAGGAAGGGTCGATCAGATGCTGCTGAGGTCGACCGACCCGCAAAGGGAGGAACAGGATGATTGATCTCGCCATCGGCGCCGCCCGTGAGGCTGGGATGTTCCTCCTCGAACATATCGATAAGGTTCAGCATATCCAGCAGAAGGATGGCGAAGGAAGGAATCTCGTTTCGGAAATCGACCGCGGATCCGAGGAAATGATCATCCGCAGAGTACGCGAGCGGTTTCCAGACCATTCGATCATGGCCGAAGAGGGTGGAACGGGCGGGAACAACCCCGAGTACCGGTGGATCATCGACCCCCTCGACGGAACCACGAACTACCTTCATGGCATCCCGATCTACTGTGTCACCATCGGGATCGAGAAAAACGGCAGCCTGATCGGCGGCGTTGTGTACGACCCGAATCAGGATGAACTGTTTGTGGCCGAACAGGGACGGGGAGCGACCCTGAACGGAACGCCGATCCGCGTCTCGGACACCGATGTTCTCTCCGATTCCGTCCTTGTGACCGGATTTCCCTACGATGTCGCGACAAATCCGGACAGAGCGATAGAGCGATTCATCCGGTTTCTGAAAAAAAGCCGGGGTGTCAGAAGGCTGGGGTCGGCGGCACTTGATCTTTGCTGGGTTGGGATGGGCCGGTTTGACGGGTTCTGGGAGGTAAACCTTCATCCCTGGGATATCGCCGGCGGGATCGTCATCGTCACTGAAGCGGGTGGATCAGTGACGGATTTCCGGGGTACCGGCGCGGGAGTGGACGGGAAACAAATCCTGGCATCCAACGGCGTGCTGCACCACCAGATGGTGGCGACACTCAACAGTGAGGACGATTAGCCCTTCTTCTTCAGGACCGAGGAGGTCCTTCGCCTTTCCATCTTCGCCAGAATCCCGAGCAGCACCTTCTCCTTCTCTTCCAGCCCTTTCCGGTATTCGCCCGCATCGGTGAACTGAATCTCACTCCGGAGATCAGTCAGATACTCCTTCAAGACGTCAGTCAGGATTTCCTGTTCTTTTGTCTCAGAAAACATTGGCCCGGGGGAGATTTGTGTAAATGAACGATAGGGTATCGATTAAAACAACTTGACCATGTCGAGTACCATGTAGACGGTCATGCCGAGAAGAACCACCGTGAAAAAGGAGACAATCCCGAGAAGCCCGACCCGCTCCCGTGTCTTCGGCCAGTCGACCACACGAGGAGGATGTGTTTTCACGGTCATATCACCAACGACCGAGGTCTGGCAGGAGAGACGCATGTTCTTCTCCATTACCTTTGCCACAGCGAGGCTTCCGATGAGCGTTGCTTCCTCCTCCTGGCCTCTGGCCGACGCTCCGGCACCGTCAACCACCTCAACGACACAGGTACCGCAGAAGTTATTTCCCCTGCAGTTTGTGAGCATCGCCGCTCCCTTGTACGGGGTGATCCCGAAACGGAGCATCGCTTCACGGAGGTTTGCTCCCGAATCAACTTCATGGGACCGGTGCTGGTGGTAGAATGTTACAACTGGCATCGAATGAATCCTCAGGATTTCTTCTGGGTGGTATATTTCTTCTCAATCTCAGGAGAGACGTGGAACATGTAGCTGTTCAGAAACTCCAGCTTGTCATCCTTTTCCGATATATCGATCTGAAGGAGATCACGCAGTGAGATAAAACCTACCAGTTTATCCGCGTCGACCACCGGCAGGTGCCGGATTCCTGCCCGTCGCATTTTCTTCAGACAGGATTCGTACGTCTCCTCGACGGAAGCAACGATCAGATCTGTCGTCATCACCTGATTGACCGTGGTGTTCGAGGGATCGAGCCCTTTCGCGACAACCCGGTTGATGACGTCCCGCTCGGAGAAAATCCCGATGAGACGATCACCATCCATTACCGGGGTCGCACCAATATTCTGCTCGGCCATGAACTCGGCTGCCAGCCGGACCGTCGATCCTTTTTCGACCGTATAGACGGGTCGGTCGGCTATCAACTGCTTTACCGTGGACAGCATGGGTTCCTCTGGCTTGTGAGCGGATCGAAACCGGCGTGATAGATGCCGAGAGGCCGGGCTTGAAGTGCCTTGCTGCTACTCAGCGAGGGATACTTCTGAAAAAATAGGGAAATTTTCCGGATTGTCAAGAGCGGGGCCGGGTGGAGAACACAGAATAACCGATCGACGGTTGTCAATTGCGGCCGATCTCAGCCCTCTGCCTTCACCACAAAACGGCGCCGGCACTTATTGCACTCCAGCTCAACCGTCACCCAGTTGTTTCTCTCATAATAGGAGATCTCCGCCATTTCTCCCCCGCATCCGCGCAGGAGGCACTCCTTCAGGTCGAGCCGATACCGGCGTTCCGGTCCCTGATCAGAGATCACATCTCCTCCCGGTTTTGATACAGCAGGATGGCACAGAGAGTTTTCGCATCGTGCAGACCTCCGCATACTGATTTTCGAACGAGTTCTTTTATGTTCAGCCGGTGCACTCTCATTCCACTCTCTCCCTCACTCCTGTCCGGACCACGTTCAAGTTTCGTCAGATCGGTCGCAAGGAACAGATGCAGTACTTCATCGCTGAAACCGGGCGTTGTATAGATCGATCCGAGCGATTCCCATGTCGCCGCGGACCATCCTGTTTCCTCTTCCAGTTCCCGCCGCGCACACTGGAGCGGATCTTCCCCGGGTGAGAGTTTGCCGGCAGGAAGTTCAAGGATTTCCGTTTTGAGAGGATACCGGTATTGTTCCACAAGAAGGACCGTTCCGTCATCAAGCAGCGGAAGCGCCACAGCCCCTCCGGGGTGCCGGGCGATTTCCCGCACTCCCCTGTTTCCGGACGGGTACTCGATCTGATCAACCACCAGATCGATCACCTTCCCGCGGTACAGGACATCATGGCTGATTTGTTTCAACATCATGCCGGGGCCACACCGCCCTGGCGGCTCCCGGGCTTCTGAACCGGGACGCCCTTCACACAGAGCCTGCAGTCATCCGGGTCATACGCGACCACCTCGACCTGCAGCAGCGCGAACCGGCGGGCGCGCCCGGAGGTTCCGAACTGCACCGTGCCGTTGCTTCTATCGACCACAAAACCGACACCGATGATCTCCCCTCCGAGCGATGAGACAATCTCCATTACTTCGCGGACCGATCCTCCGGTAGTCACCACATCCTCACAAACCAGTACGCGCTCCCCTTTCCGGATCTCAAACCCGCGACGCAACTGCATCATCCCCTCTTTCCTCTCCGTAAAGATCGTCCTGATACCGAGCTGACGGCCCACTTCCTGTCCAACCACAATCCCGCCGAGTGCGGGAGCGACAACCACTTCCGGATTCAGATCCCTGAAATGGTTCGCGATCTCACGACAGAGTTGTGCCGTGTACTCAGGATACTGAAGAACCTTTGCGCACTGAAAATACTGGTTGCTGTGAAGCCCGGAGGTCAGCTGAAAGTGTCCTTCGAGCAGGGCACCGCTCTCTCGGAACAGTGAAAGAACCGCTTCTCGCTCCATCATCACCACCCGCGCGCTGACCGGAGGCCGGTAATCTGTTTCACGTGATTCTCCCCGTGGTTTGCATAGATGTTCAGGAGATCATCGAGTGTCACCTCACCTGATTCAGGATGATCGGCCGAACGGCTCCAATCCTCCTCTGACACCTGTTCGAGAAGGGCTACCCACCGGTCATGCAGTCCCTTGACAATCATCATCGAATGTTCGATCGGGAGCACGTTGTCCGCCAGTTCGGCCCACTTCTCCTGATCATACGTTTTGAGGGTCGGATGGTCCTCTGTCAAAATCAGCTTCATCCGGATCATTGCGTTCATGTGAGAATCAGCCAGATGATGAACCACCTGCCTCACCGTCCATCCTCCCTTTCTGTAGGGAGTATCCAGTTGTTCATCCTTCAATCCCCTCAGAGCTTCCATAAGTATCGAAGGAAGCTTTCCAATGCGCGCAATTTTTCCTTTTCGCTCTGCAGTTGTCATAACATCGCTCCCTTGGTTAGTCAAAATTGTCAGCCCCGCCCTGAAACGGCTTTTCTCTGTTCTCAAATTCGGGGCGATAATACTCTGATGCTTCATACTCCTGGGCCCACCCGTTTTCAAGGCCGAGGCGATCGAGCCACCGGAGCACCTTTTCGTACTCACGTTCGCGAACCTTCCGTTCAAGCAGCGGCGTACTCACCGCCCTGTGTGTGGGAAAATACTGTGACATCACACTGAGTGTTGTCCCTCTCCCCAGGTCATCACGTACCCAACGGAGCGTCTCTTCACTGCCGGCAAGGTCATTCGGAAGAACCAGGTGGCGAATAATCATACCGCGTTTGACAAGTCCGTCGTTTCCGAGCTGCAGCGCCGTGCCTACCTGTCGTCTCATCTCCGCTACCGCCATCCGCGCAACGGCGGGGTAGTTGCGGACCTTCGAGTATTGGTACCCGTACTCCTCTTCGCTGTACTTGAGATCGGGGAGATAGATATCGATCACATCTTCCAGCAAACGAAGAACGGCCATCGAGTCATACGCATTCGTATTATAGACGAGCGGAAGCCTGAGCCCTCCCGCCGCTGCGATTTCCACCGATTTTACGATCTGCGGGACAAAATGCGTCGGAGAAACCAGACCGATGGAGTGGCAACCCTTTTCCTGCAACTCGAGCATCATGCCGGCAAGGCGCTCGAAACTCACCTCGTTCTTCCGTTCAAGCTTATGGTTCTGGCTGATGGCGTGGTTCTGGCAATACACACAGCGGAGATTGCAGTTTCCGAAGAAAATGTTGCCCACTCCGTGTGTCCCGACAAGCGCCGGTTCCTCACCAAAATGGGGCGTGTACGATGAAACGATCGGGAGGTAGCCGGAATAACAGCGGGCAATTTCGTCCTTCAACCGATTGTTATGGCAATCGTGCGGACAGATGTCGCATGATGCGAGCATGGATTCGAGCCGGGACACTCTGCGGCTCAGTTCGCCGGACTCGTAGAGGGCAAGGTATGAAGGAACGAATGCGATGGCCTGGACAGGATGGGTGTGATTAAACGCGCTTCGATCAAATATAGGGAAATGTGGCCGTATTGACAATCCGGATCGCTCGGAAGCCTTATCGCTCGGATTGGCAATCCGACCACCGACCCAATTCCATTCCGACCAACGGATTGCTATATTGTGCCCATGGATACTCATTTCTTCATCACAGGTGGCACCGGCCTTGTCGGAACCAACCTGATACCCCGCCTCCTCAGGGCATACCCCGATTCCACGATTACACTGATGGTCCGGGGCGACGGACAGGACGCGGTGGACTTCCGGGTTCGGGCTATTGCTGACCGGCTCGCCGGGGAAGAACAGATGCCGGATATCCATAAGCGGCTCAGCGGCATTCCGGGAGATGTGTCGTTGGACCACTGCGGGCTGTCACAGAATCAGAGACAGGAGATCATCAGGAGAACGACCCACATCATCCATGGGGCCGCCACGATCCGCTTCGATCATCCCATCGAGGAAGCACGGGCGATCAACTGCGGAGGGACCCGCCGCCTCCTTGCCATCGCCCGCATCTGTTCGGAGCGCGGCACCCTCGAACGGTTTGTCTATATCGGTACTTCCTCGGTTTCCGGTCAACGGGGAGGTGCGATCTTCGAGAACGAGCTTGAAATGGGCCAGAGGTTTTTCAATACCTACGAACAATCCAAGATGGAATCAGAGCGGATCGTGCGGGACCAGTTCGACCGGATTCCCTGTACCATTTTCCGTCCGAGCATCATCATCGGCGACTCGCGCACAGGGCGAACCAGTTCATTCAATGTCATTTACATCCCCCTCCGCCTTGTTCAAAAAGGGATGCTCACCTTTGTTCCGGGGAAACCGGAAACCACGCTTGACCTCGTCCCGATCGACTGGGTGGACGATGCGATGGTTCATATCATGCGCCAGCCTGGATCGGTGAGCGGCGTCTACCATATTACGGCAGGCCCTGAACGGGCTGCTCCTCTTGGCGAAGTTGTAAGGGGAGCCGTGGACTATTTTGACAAACACACCCCGCTCAACAGGAAAAGGACAATCGAGTTCATCAGCCGTGACGAGTTTGAAAAGCGACGGGCCGGGATGCGCGGCCGGGAGGAAGCACTCATGGGCCAGCTCGACACCCTGCTCCCTTATGTCAGCGTCGACCGCCTGTTCGATTCGCGCAACGCCGATGCGCTGCTCAGCGGCAGCGGGATCGAGTTCCCGCGGTATGGGAGCTATGCGGAGCGGATACTTGGGTACTGCGTTGCGAGTAACTGGGGAAGGGCGGCGGGATAGCTCCGAGAAGGAAGAAGGAGGAAGAAAGAGGAAAGAAGCATCATCCCGCCGTTTCGTTCACCTGTTATGGTTTGTCGGCACATGATTCGTTCGTTCGAAGACCTCCGCGTCTACCAATTCTCGCTCTCACTTGCTCAACAGGTATTTACGGTCACCTCCAGGTTTCCAAAAGAAGAAACCTGCTCTCTCACCAGCCAACTGCGGCGGAGCAGTCGATCGATCCCTGCCAACATTGCTGAAGGCTGGGGAAAGCGACATTTCGTGAATGTTTTCAGACGCCATCTGACAGATGCGATAGGATCCTGCGACGAAACCAAGGCCTGGCTCAGTATGGCCCTCAGTTGTGGCTATGTCGGGCACACCACGCATGACGAGCTACGGGCTGGATGCATGGAGGTCAGCGGCATGCTGTTTGCACTGCGTCAGAACTGGCGAGAGTCCGGCTGAGATGCTCCCTCTTTTCTCTTTCCTCTTTCCTCTCCGTGCGAAGGCTCTTTCCGCTTCGATTGGCGTGCAAGCAGCATTCCCACCAGCATTCCCAGCAGGAACACGGTCGGCAGTATCAGCAGCTGTGGCGCCCGGACCTCCCAGAACAGGATCTGAATCGAAATATTCGCCATGTTCTGAAACGCGACAATCAGCAACAGCGTGAAGAGAATGATGGAAACGATTGACTTGAAATTCATACGAGCTCCGGAAAATTGGTGTCTGCTAGCGCGCCGTCACAGCGATACCGGGCATCCAGATAGTGGTAATGCCAAACGTAGGGCCATATTCTTTGCTGTAAAGTGCAAAAATCCCGGGCGAAACGGAGCCGAACCGGATGATCCCGGGATAGATGTTCAGTGTCACCGGGTTGTCGTCAGCTCCCCCGACAAACAGCGATGCCATCAGAGAGTTGTCCCGGTCATAGAAGAACCCGACCTCCCATTTCAGCACTGTCGTGAGAAGAAAGAAATCCGGATCAAGGAGTCTGAGACTGACTGCACGCACACCGGCCCCCACTGACAATGCTTCTCCGCTCGTGAATTTCTTCGATACACCGAGCAACCCCCTCAGTCCAAAATAATAAAAGAGATGATAAGAATCTGAAAACGGGAACTTCCATTTGATCGAAAAATACTGGCCGTTGTTCTGGAGGGTGCCGTTATTGAGTGCCACCGCAGGCTGGAGAGACCAGTCGGTCAGGTTCAGTTCTTTGCTGAAAAAACGGGCGATTTCGTCATTGCTGAACAGGATGATTCCGGCCAGGTCAAACAGGTAGATATCGGCGATCGGATCAACATTGTTCCCCACGTAATCGGTGTTTTCGATCGCTTCGTTGAGCATATGATACGTCGCCATGGTCAGACCGGACCAGACTCCCGGGGAGGAGAATCCATGGTCCTCGTACCACTCTTTCATCATGACAAATGTCATCCCGCCACCGACGAGGTGCAGGGTGTAATTCGGCCACCATTGTCCTCCTTCCACATTGAAGGTGAGCGGAAAGACTTCGCGCCGGAGAAAATTCTCCCAACCGTAATCAGAGATCATTTTGAAAGGAGAGCCGAGATTCCGGAGGACGTTCTCCATTCCTGTCCCGTACGGTAGCCGGAACATCGCCCGGCTCCGGTTCTCCATCTGAACGATATCGTAGCTGCCGTTCAGAATAAGAGAAATGGGATTGTAGACTGATTGGGAGCCGTACGGGAGGTCGCGGTAGAAAAACCGCTCCTGAGCATTCATGCGGGAACCTGTTACCAGAAGAGCAGCAAGGAGGAATGTACGACCGCA